>JAFUQI010000056.1 GCA_017481035.1 Alphaproteobacteria bacterium
AGGAGGATCTTATAGATCTTCTAAACCTATAGGTATTAAGGTTATTAATAAAGGAGGTAAGATAGTGTTTAAGTAAGAGGGAGCCTATCTATAGGCTTTCTTTTGTGTGTTGGGGTGTTGTTGGAGGGGGGGAGCTTACGAAGTGAAGGTGGTTAGGTTAAACTGTTGATATGTTAGGCTAGTGATGTCTGTTGGCTTTACTATATGTAAGTATGCGTATAATTTAAGGGCTGTTTTTACTTTTTGTTTTTTTTGTGATATACTGGTTTAGTGAGGTGTTGATTTTTTGGATTTTGAAGCGATGAGCGATCCTATGTCGTCTTTCGTTGTCAAGGAGTTGATCCCGATACATATTGCAGGTATAGATTTGTCAATCACAAATTCTTCGATCTTCATGATTTTTGTGACTTTGTTGATTTGCGTGCTATTTGTTTCTGGGGCTTCTAAGAAAAAATTAATACCATCAAAACTACAGTTAATTATTGAAAAGTCTATATTTTTTATAGGTGGGATTGTAAAAACTAGTGCTGGTCAAAACAGCGTTTTGCTATTTCCTTATATGTTAGCGTTGTTTTTGTTTATTATGTTTGGAAATGTAATAGGTTTATTTCCTTTTGCGTTTTCATTTACAAGTCAAATAGCGGTTACGATAGGAATGGCGTTAATAGTTTTTATGTCGTCTATCATTATTGGGCTTGTAAAGCAAGGAAAGCATTATTTTCGACATTTTTGCCCCGAAGGAATTCCTGGATATTTAGCTCCATTTTTTGTTGTTGTTGAGCTTTTGTCTTTTATGTTTCGACCAATAAGTCTTGGAATAAGACTCTTTGCAAATATGGTTGCTGGGCATATAATGATAGATGTTATAGCTGGTTTTGCAGCATCTATGGCAGGCATTGCAGCGTTATCGGTATGTTCTGTCATACCAGTTACTGTAAACATATTATTAAATTGTTTTAAGGTAGTTGTGTGTGTTTTGCAGGCATACGTATTTGTAGTTTTATCTTGCATGTATTTATCTGAATCTTTTGCAGATTCAAATCATTGAAAGGAGAAGAAAAAATGGAAGCTAGTGCAGCGAAGTTGATAGGTGCCGGTATTGCTGTTATCGCGCTTTTTGGTGTCGGTATAGGTCTTGGGAACCTTTTTTCATCGTTAATAAAATCGATAGCTAGAAACCCTTCAGCTAAGAATGATCTTGTATCAACAGGAATGTTGTGTTTTGCTTTGCTTGAGTCTATTGCTCTGTTAGCATTCGTTGTTGCTATGATAATTCTTTTTACGGCATAGAAAATGTTACCGCAGCTTGATAGTTCAACTTATTTATCGCAGTTTTTCTGGTTGATTGTTTGCTTGTTTGTTCTTGTTTTTGTTTTAAAGAAATATTGTCTTCCAGCAATAAATGACACAATTGCAAATCGTGAAAAAATGATATCTAATTATAAACACGATATTGACAATTTGGAATCTGATATAAAAAACATAGAAACTGAATTACGCAATATAAAAACTGAAAAATTATTAAAGATTAATAGGATAATTAAGGCTGCCGTTGATAAGTCTGATAATGCTGTTGCTGAACAGATTGAGCAAATCAATAAGGAAAATGAAATGATTGTTGGATCTGTAAGGCGTCGTTTAAAGAACGAACTTAAGAGCTTGAGCACTACATTTGAAATGCAACTCGATATCGCAGCTAACAATATATTTGAAACTTTGTTTATGAGGGTGAAATGAATATTTTTTACGATATTCATACATACTTAATTATAAGCTTTGTTGGTATGTTGTTTCTTTTGTTCAAACTTGTTTCGAAGAAAGTTAATTCATTTATATCAAAAGAAATAGTTGATATAGAACGTAGGTTCAATGATCTTAGAGAGCGCAAACAGCAGTTGGAACAAGAGCTTTCAGATATCAAACAAAATATATATAAAGAACAAAATATTGCAATCGACAATATAAAGGAAGCAGAGCAAAAATCAAAAGATATTTCTGATCAAACAATTTTAACAATATCAAGGATTATAGAAGAGAAAAATCAAGAGCAGCAAATCGCAATCCAAAAGATATATAACGAGTTATCGGTTGAGTTGCAGCGAAAGCTGGTTGATGAAGTTATAAAGAAGGTTGTTTCAAAGATTAAACTTTCAAGTGGAATTTATAGGGAATTGCATAATAATGCGATAGCAAGCTCTTTAGATATGTTGAATTCTTTGGCAGATGATGATGCTTTAAATAAAGAGAAAAATTAAGAGATTTATTAAAATGATTTGATCAACTAATTAACTTTAAAATCAAAAATACATCGATAAATAAAGTGTTATAGTAAGTTTATGTGGCGTTAAGATCGATTGTTATATTGTCAAAATATTGAATCCTATTTGGTCTCTGATTTATGTTGCTATTCTGTAGCAATCTTTTTTGGAGCGCATTTTCTTTCTGTTGTGATGCATATATATGATGTTATACGATGTTAGGAATGAAATGGTGTTACTGTTTTGCTTTCAAAAGACTAGTGGTGTGGATGATGGTTACTTATATATTGTTGCTGTAACTGTGAGATATCTGCAATATTGCAATTATGTATAAACAATATTAAATCCAGTATTTTTAGGGGTAATATTTGATGTGTGCTAGTATATGGAAGCGCCACTCGCCATTCATGTCGCTTGCTTATGTGAAATGCAATACCGATATTAAATCGACATCTACGATACTGCTATTTCTTGGACGCAATTGATAATATCAATTGCGAACTATCAATATGATTGCTATATATATTTCAAAAAGGCTGTTCGCATTATATAAATGAAGCTTCACTATATGTCAAGGTTCACTTACGTTCTCCACCTTGACATAAGTTCTCTTCATTTATATTTCTTTCTTCGAACCTTTTTTCAAAAAAAATATAGTAGTAGTATTATGGTTGCTTATATGTATGTGATAAAGTGTTTTGTATATATGTTGCTTATAGTTAGTTGTTGTTAGTCGCCACTGGTTCACCTAACGGTGAAGGTGGCTTAGATTAGTGGAAGATACGTTAAGTTGGTGATGTCGCTTGGAGCTATCTGCTATTTTGGTTGCGGTTGTGTATGTCGCGTTGTGACGAGCGGCAAATTTTATGTTTATTTTATGCGTGTTTGTTATAAGGCTGATGTACCAATAAGCATGTGGTTTGAGTTGCACGGGGTGGTATTTGTTTAAATATCGACTTATGCTGATACATATTAAACATTAAGTTTACGTAAAGTGATATATTTGTCGGTTTGCACTTAGGCATTTGACAAGCATATATACGTAATACAACAATTGCATATGTTGTATACGATAGATGTATCCTACCTTCGTTGGTATAATTATGCAACTTTTACAGTAAACATCTTGATGCAGTTTTATTTGTCTTTATTTTGAGAGTTTCTTATTGCCAGTTCAACTATTCTTGAATTAATTTTTCCTATTTTCCAGTTATTTATTAGATTTTTTGTTGTTTCTTTGTCGATTTTTTGTGTTTTCCATTCATTATTGTTTTTTTGTGAGTTGATATCACATGTTTTGCATTTGAATTTTATTTTTTGATCGAATGGTAAATTTTCTCCAAAAGCACTTAATGTAAAAGCAAATAGATAGATATATGGTGTAAAATTTTTCACAAAAAAATATTCAATTTATTTGCGCTATTTATTATATTTTATACGAAAAAGATTAATTTTCCGTTAACGCAGAAGCGCAAAACTTGTGTAGTTAGTTAATAATATGTTAAAATATAAGAGGATTGGTGTCTTTTTATATGGCGTAGCCTTATGAGTAAAATTGGAATATTAACAACTGGAGGAGATTGCTCTGGTTTAAATTCTGTTATAAGGGCAGCTTATATTAGATCAAAAATACTTGGATGTGAACTTATTGGAATAAGGCGTGGAATTCAAGGATTGGAACATGAGACACTAGATAGTATAAAGTTGAACGATACATTATGTGATTATTCGTTGCTTGGTCGTAGCGGTAGTATTCTTTTATCCAATACAAAATGGATGAAGGCGTCCATTGACAAAGGTAAAAGTTTGGACGATATCAAAAAACAAATCTACGAAGGTTACAAAGAACTTGAGCTGAATGGTTTGATTTGCGTTGGTGGCGATGGTAGCATCAAACTTATCAATGAGTTGCTAGTCGATAACGAAGATATAAATGTAGTCGTTGTTCCCAAAACAATAGATAACGATGTGAACTATACATCCAGCAGCATTGGTTTTAATACTGTTGTTGAAAACGTTGTCCATCAGATTGATTGCGCTCGATCAACTGCAATGAGTCATGAAAGGACCATGATAGTTGAGGTTATGGGAAGAGGGGCTGGTTTTATAGCTATGTATGCTGGCACGGCTTCTGGTGCAGATGTTATCCTTATCCCAGAAATCAAATATAATACTGAAAACCTTATCTCCAAAGTAAAAAGTTGTATGCATCAAAATGGACACTGTATAGTTGTTGTTTCGGAATCCGTCGAGTCAGACGATTTTACACATTTGGAAAAATTTGTGGATGGTGTTTTGAAGTATACACATCTTGAATATAAAGGTATATCGCATCATTTTAAGAAGCTATTCAAAGATCATGGAATTGAAACAAGGTCAGTCGTTCTTGGACATACTCAAAGAGGAGGCGATACAACAGCTAATGATCGAATAATAGGATCTATGTTCGGCGTTGAAGCTGTAAACTTGCTGTGTCGTGGAGAGTCAGGAAAATTGCTGTGTTATAACTGCGGAAAAATAAATGTTGAAAATATTTCAGAGGTGTGTCATTCTATAAATAGATCGCTTCCAGCCGATGATCCAGTGCTGTTGACAGCCCGTGATATGTGGGTATATATCGGTGAGGTATAGTTGGCGTTTAGCCATACTTTCTTTTTGTTTTATTGAGATATGTGATTTACAGGCCAAGATCAATAGTGGTTATTGTGAACCGTATTACGTTTCAATAAAATCATCTAGAGCAAACTCACACGTAGGTCCTGGCAAGAACTATAAAATTATTTATACTTATGTGCAAAAAGGAACACCTTTGCTTGTGACAGCAAAATATGATCATTGGCGGAAAATCAAGGATCCAAATGGAGATGAATCGTGGATCCATAAAAGTCAGTTGTCATCAAAGCGATATGTAATGACGTTGAGCGAAGAAGATTTGCCAATCACGAAAAACACAGGAGAATCAGAAGAAGCTCTTGCATATGTCAAAAAAAATGTTGCGATGAGGCTGGAAGATATAAAAGGAAACTGGTGTAATGTTTCCGTAGATTTTCAAAATAAGAATTTCAAAGGATGGGTTCGAAGAGATAAGTTATTTGGAATTTTTAAAAATGAAACAAGGTAAATTAAAAAAGGAAGACTAATATGAATATGAAAGATAAATTATTAATAGCACCGCTTGGAGGGCTTGAACAGATTGGTGCAAATTGTACAATGATAGGCTGTAATGATGAATGGATTATGGTTGATCTCGGCATTGCATTTTATGACAAATTAGGTATTGAAATTCTTACTCCAGATATTTCTTTTCCAGAGTCTATTAAGAAAAAAATAAAAGGATTATTTGTAACCCATGCGCATGAAGATCACATAGGGGCGATTCCTTATCTTTGGCAGCGTTTAAGATGTCCTATATATTTAACAGAATTTCCTGCGGCAGTTCTTCGTCAAAAGCTCGAGGACTATTCTTGGGGCGATGAAGTGGAAATTCATGTCGTAAATCAACGTGATAAAGTGCAGGTTGGAGGGATTGAGGTTGAATATGTTTCATTGGCTCACTCTATTCTTGGAGCTTGCGGATTATATATAAAAACCCAAAAAGGCAATATATTCCATACAGGTGACTGGAAAGTTGACGAACAACCACTGCTAGGAGATTTGATCGATTATGATAGGTTAAACGAAATAGGTCATGAAGGTGTGGATTGCCTGCTTTGTGATTCAACAAATGTATTGGTTGAAGACGAGATCGGTTCTGAATCTGATGTTCGTGAAGCTCTTGAAGGATTAATTTCCAAGTATAGTCACAAGCGCGTTACAGTAACTTGTTTTGCCTCAAATGTTGCACGTATCGAGACAATATTCAATGTTGCAAGAAAGACTGGAAGAAAGGTTGCGATTATTGGCAAGTCTATGAGAAAGATGCTTAACGCAGTTTCTGAGACAAAATATTTTACAAACAAGTTTAAAGAGAATGTAAATTTAATCCTTGATGACGAAGCTGCTGCAGATATGCCTCCAGAGAAGGTTTTGCTAATATGCACAGGATCTCAGGGAGAAAATAGATCTGCACTTGCAAGACTTGCAAAAGGTGAAAATAGGGTAATAAAACTTGGAAAAAATGATGTCGTTATATTCTCATCGAAAGTAATTCCTGGCAATGAGCTTGAAATAAGAAGTGTACAAAATATGTTAACCAAAAAGGAGGTTGAGATTATAACGACAGAAAATGAATCAGGTATTCACGTTTCTGGACATCCAAACAAAGATGCTCTTAAAAAGATGTATAAATGGTTAAATCCTCGATCACTTATGCCTGTGCATGGAGATCCAAGAATGTTATATGCTCAACGCGACTTTGCAAAACTTAATGGAATAAATGAGGTTTTAATTCCGGAGTCAGGAGACGTTATAAGTGTAACTGATGGTCAGCTTGAAAAGGTTGCTCATCAAGATATAGTGTTTAATGCAATCGATGGCACTGATTTAATTCCGATAGATTCTATGTCTATTCAGCAAAGAACGATGATGTCGTACAATGGATGCGTTTGTGTGAGCTTTTTGTTGGAGAAAGGAAGGCTTAAAAATACACCAGAGATCTCGATATTAGGAATACATATAGATGATTCTAATATTAAGAAGTTGAAGCATATGATATCGAAAAATATATCGTCCGAAATAAACAAAGGGGCAGATTCTCTTAGCACATTAAAGAAAAATTGCGAAATTAATATAAGAAGACTTATTATTCGCCATTTCGAGAAGAAGCCTATAGTTGTTATCCATATTTTAGATTAAACAAATATCTTTGCAATTGATATCTAACATATCAACAACAAAATCTAAGCCACCTTCACCGTTAGGTGAACCAGTGGCGGTCGTAGTACGACAACCATACTACAGCAACTATATAAGACTACTATATTTTTTTGAAAAAAGGTTCGAAGAAAGAAATATAAATGAAGAGAACTTATGTCAAGGTGGAGAACGTAAGTGAACCTTGACATATAGTGAAGCTTCATTGATATAATGCGAACAGCCTTTTTGAAAATATATAGTAATCATATTGAGAGTTCACAATTGATATTATCAATTGCGTCTAAGTAATAATGATGACATTAGCAAGCATCATAATAACAATATATTAAAGCAGGCTGCTGGAATGGCGCGGGGCGCCGCCTGCTTATGCGAAATGCAGTAACTAGCATTATATATGCTTCCTTAATCTAACGGACACATTATGGCAATTTAAGCCTTTTTGAAATATATATAGATATATTGACAGTTCGCAATTGATATTATCAATTGCGACCAATATGTGGCGGAGCCATGATATGAATATCCTGGCTCCGCCACTACAATAGGAAACTGTAGAATACTCACAAATTTCGTAGTATCTCAAATGAAACAAGCCAACCATCCCCATATTAAGCCGGCACCGTCCAGCGCTATTTTCTGCGGCCGTCTTATGAGTAAAGAAGTATCCTATAACGTTTTATTATCATTAAGCATAACATACCGCACACACTAGCAATGCAGGATTACTCAAGGCAAATAACATAGCCTAGCAACATTAAGCACGTCAAAAAGCAACATATACAATAGCAATCGAAATAGTATGCGGCGCCTCATGCCATTTCCACCGACTGCTTATGGGCAGTACAATAAGCTTCCTTAATACAACAGTATGGCAACATAATCCTTTTTGAAATATGTATAGTAACGATTACTAATATTTAGGTCAACACTAGTTGATGATCCTCGTTGTTGACATAAAGGCAATAGTGCAGTATACTTTTTGGATGAAGTGGGGTTGTAACGATTGATAAAAATGAAAGTCGCAAATTCAGTAAAAACACTACGCAGTCGCCATCGCGCTTGTAAGCTTGTGCGTCGCAAAGGAAGACTGTACGTTATTAACAAACAGATCCCTAAGTTTAAGGCTCGTCAGGGATAGCAGTCTTTATGTATGCGGTCATAGTTGCTGCTGGAAATAGCGCAAGATTTAACAGTGACCGCCCAAAACAGTATATTTCAATATGCGGACAAACACCTATTGTTGAATCAGTAAAAGCATTTCATGGTATCGATAAGATCTCTGGTGTTGTTTGTGTTATATCGCCAGATCATCAGCATTTGTACGAAAGTGTTTTTCAATGTCATTGTTTTGGAAAATTATTGCCGCCGGTCTTCGGTGGGAAAACAAGGGCTGAATCAGTGAGAAATGGCCTTAATTTTATAAGCGATCAAAATATTAAACATATTCTTATTCATGATGCAGCAAGGTATAAATGTTCACAAGCACTAATCAATAGAGTGGTTGATAGATTACTAGAAGGATGCGTAGCCGTTGTCCCAACAGTACAGTCTGTTGATTCATTAAGGTATAATGGAAAGAATATAGATAGATCGAAGGTTGGAAGAGTACAAACCCCTCAGGGATTTGAATTTGAAACGATATATAACCTTCATAAAAAACATATAGATGCAAATGTTACAGATGATGCCTCGTTGTGCGATATCGAAGGAATCGATGTGATTGAAGTGCAAGGAGAAGAAACAAATACAAAGCTTACATATTTGAGTGATATAAAAACACAGACAATTATAAAGACAGGTTTTGGATACGATGTTCATAAATTTTCAAATGATCCAAAACGTAAGCTTTTCTTGATGGGTGTTGAGGTTCCGGGTTATTTCGGATTAGAAGGAGTTTCTGATGCTGATGTTGCGATACATAGCATAGTTGATGCTATCTTAGGGGCTCTTGGCAGAGGAAGTATAGGAGAGCATTTTCCTATAAAAGATCCTTTAAATCAAGACAGAGACTCTAAAGAGTTTTTGCAATATTGCAAAGACTTGTTGGAGCAATCTTGTGCGACAATACTCAACATAGACGTTACAATAGTATGCGAAGAGCCAAAAATTTCTATATTGGCAGATAGCATGAAAAAAATAACGGCAAGCTGTTTAGGTATAAAAGAATCAGATATAAATGTAAAAGGCAAAACAACAGAAGGTCTCGGTTTTGAGGGGCGGCGCGAAGGTATTTCTTCATATGCGGTAGCAACTGTTTCTATAGAAGAGTAGGTATTTATGCACAAAGTTTTGCTATGTATATTAGATGGTTTTGGTGTTAGCGAAGAATATTATGGCAATGCAACACTTGAAGCAACGTACATTCAAAATTTAATCAGAACAAATAATATTGCTTTTCTTGAGGCTTCTGGTCGAAGTGTTGGCCTTCCGGATGGGCAGTTTGGAAATTCAGAGGTTGGCCACTTAACAATAGGTTCTGGACAAGTAATAAAGCAAAAACTTCCGTTGATATCAGATGCAATACTATGTGGCGAGATTGATGAAAATAAAAGCCTCAAAAATTTTATCAAGAACATTAGAGGCTCCTGTCACTTGATGGGACTTTTTTCAAACGGAGGCGTTCATTCAGATCTCTCTCATTTTTTTTGGGCGATAAAGTTTCTCCGAGCAAACAACATCAATATAAAGGCGCACCTATTTCTAGATGGAAGAGATGTCGATCAAAAGGACGCCTTAAAAACATTGAAATACGCAATCGATTCAGGACAAATAAGACTCTCAGAAATTGCAACTATTTCTGGGCGTTATTATGCGATGGATCGAGATAATAAATTAGACAGAACAAAAAAGGCGTTTGACTCTATTGTTAAAGGAATTGCAGATTCAAGAGCATTTGATCCAATTTTGAAGATCCAAGAATTTTATGATCAAGGCATATTTGATGAAATGATACCTCCATTTATAGTTGGAGAATATGAACATGCTATGCAACAAGATTCGTTTTGGATGTTGAATTTTCGAACTGATAGAATCAAGCAGATTTTAAAAATGATTATTGATGCTAAGTTTGATTTGCTCAATATGGTTGATTGCGGCCAAGATATCGACTCTAAAGCAAGCACAATATTTCCAAGCATTTCGGTTCAAAATACTCTCGGAGAAATATTGTCAAACAAAGGCATCTCTCAACTTAGAATTGCAGAAACAGAAAAATATGCACATGTTACGTATTTTTTTAATGGAGGCGCAGAAATTCAATATCCTGGAGAAGATCGCATACTTGTTCCATCACCAAACGTTAAAGATTATGCAACAACTCCTGATATGTCATCAGAAAAGGTGACAGAACATATTATAGAAGCGCTAAGTAAATCATCGCATCAAGTTATAATAGCAAACTATGCGACGCCGGATATGATTGGACATACTGGCAATTTTGAGGCTACCAAACAAGCCTTGCAAATGCTTGATAAACATATTGAAGATGTTGTGCGAGTAGCACGAGACAATGATTATATAGTGGTAATAACAAGTGATCATGGAAATTCGGAAAGCATGATTGATCAATTCGATAAACCTATAAAGACTCATACAAACAATAAAGTTCCACTAATTTTATTGCCAAAGATAAAAACAAACATAGAATGCAAGTCATTAGCAGATATTTCTAGCTTGATTCAATCCTTGGTTTTTGTTGGTCATTAAGTAATTCAAAAGCCTGTAGTTAAACCTATAAAAAGTTTTTTTGAAAAATAAACGAATTTTTAACTTTTATATAATAGAATAACAGTAGGAAGGCTTGAATGTGTGTTGATATATAGAAAAATGGGCGTATCGCAAAAAGTATCAAACTGTCTCGCTCTTTTGAAAAAATTTGGGTTTTGCCCGAACATATTGAACATATATATAAAAAAATACTCCTTTCTATGTCTTGTAAATGATCTCCTTTCTGGGATTAAAATTTTTTTATTAAGCCTTCCCATAGCGTTATCTCTTGCAGTTTTTTGTGAACTTTCTCCACTCCAAGGAATAATATCATGTTTCGTTGCGGCATGTGTTGGAATTTTATTTGGAGGCTCGAAGTATCAAGTTAGCATGGTTGCTTTGCCGATTTGCGTTTTAACTTTTGAGATATTATCTAAATATCAATATATGGGATTATTTTGGACCGCGTTGTTTGTTGGCGTAATATTAATGCTTTTTGGACTTTTGCGATTAAGTGAAGTTCTCAAGCACATATCATACGCTTTTATTTCTGCTTTGTGTGTTTATGTTATTATATCTATAATTATAAACCAACTTCAATATATACTTGAAATAAATACAATTCAATCTTCGCAAAGTATTATAGAAAACTTTAGGCTGCTTTTTAATAATATTGGAAATACGACTAGCACAGCTTTAACGACTTGTTTGGTATATATTACTCCATTAATGTTTTTGCGGATGTTTTTCAAAGGATTTTTCGCATTTTTTCTCTATATTGTATTGGGAGCAGTGTTTGCATATATATCTGATATAGGTTTAATTCCTAGCTTTGTCGATATAAGAACCATAGGGAAAGAAATGGTTTCACTAAATTTATTTGACAATATTTTTCACATAACAGGTGGTGTTCCTTCAAATCTTTTTCTTGCAAACTCCATTAATTATGCGTTCGTAATTTCACTAATTATAGCTACGGAATCTTGTTTTTGTACAAGCATATCATCAAGCATAACTGGTGATACTAGAATGCAAATTAACGCTGAATTAATTTCGACTGGTATTGCAAATTTTTGTTCGATAGCATTTGGAGGAATGTTTGTGTCGCCAAATCTGCATTTCTCAACAAGGAATATCGGTTTTAAAGCAAAAACATTATTTCCAACACTGGTTGTCGCAATATGTTACGCTATATTTATAACTCTATGTGTAGATATTTTAAGATATATCCCTAGCAAATGCCTTTGTTCGATATTAATAATATACTGCTTTAGTGAATTTAGAAAACGACACGTGATACAATATCTGAATATGAAGTCAAATGATTCATACATATTCTTATTGACTGTCGCTATAGCAATATATTTTGGCTTTATTCCGGCAACAATTGTTGGGTTCAGCGTTTCTTGTATATTCTTTGCTAAAAGAATGATTAAAATAAAAGATGCAACAGTGCATACGATGGCTGATCACGATGCTGGAGTAATAGAATTTTTAAGAAATAAAAATGGATATTCAAAAAGCCTTAACATAGATAAAAATATAATGAAAGACATCGAAGTTATTCAGGTCGATAATACATTGTTTTTAAATGTTGCAAAACTTGTTGAAGAGGCATATTCCGCTTGTGGCAAGTTTCCAAAAGTAGTAATTATATACTTTAAAAACATACCATACCTTGATGGTGAAGCATTTTTATCATTAAAGAATCTAGTAAAAAAGGTACGTTCTCATGGAGCAATAGTCCTAGTTTCAGGAACAAATGGCTTGCTTCTCGATATAATAAATCAGAAAGCTGCAGAGGAAAAATCTGGAGATGCGTATGGTTATATAGTGCCAAACTTTAGAGATGCAATTCAACAAACTGTTAAGCGACTCTCTGCTACGTAATTGATTCTGTTTTATATTGATAAAATCAATTTTTGTAAAAAAGAATTTTTGCGCTAATATTTCGTGTGTGATATACTTATAATTGATGGTTCGTATATTATAAAATGAGCCATTTTCAACTATTGCAAAAGATGTTGATATTGAATCTAATTTTTTGCAAAAGCAGAACGAGAAAGGAATTATGTTGCCAACCAGCTAGGCGTCATGCCTCAAAATCTTTCACATGACGATATTTTGAGGTATATTGACGAACGTATGCCTGGGTATTATTAAAATAATCCTGTTAAGACTGTAACGACAGACAATAAAATGTTTGTTGTTACAATGGTTTATTTTATATTAACGAGTTGCCACATCACTGGATTCTATTGCTAATATAGCTTAGAAGGAGTCAATGTATGATTAATTAGTTTTCAAGCGCTTGTTTCGGAATTGTGCTCTGATCTTATGAACATTGTTTTGCTTGCTATTACGTTTTTCACGCTGAAACTGTCTTTGAGAAAAAATTGTTTGCTTGGTGCCCGGAAGAAGACTCGAACTTCCACGGAGTTGTCTCCACACGCACCTGAAGCGTGCGCGTCTACCAATTTCACCACCCGGGCTCACATTTATTCTACTATAAACTTTATAAAATATCTAGAACGTAAGACAGCGAGTTTTGTTAACGGAGTTACATATGTTGTTAGGTGCGCTGAATGTTTGTGTTGTCTTTCGTGTGTGTTGCTTTTGTCTTGGTGTCATACAGCTATCTCACATCTACAGTAACGGATTCACTTTTTGCTAAAACTTATTGATTGTTATTATGCTTGTCAATTTCGGATGACTGATAATTTGAGAATATATTTACACATATCTGTTCTATGTTATAAGAATAGTGCTGAAAATGCTTTTTCGTCTATATACTTGTTGTTTCGACATATTTCGAATCTATTTTGTTTTGCTTCCTGCGCTTGTGTATGTGATTCTTTTTTTTGTTCTGGTGTTGGCGCAAGTGGTTAACTTGTATTCATAAGTTATTGTGATTTTAGGATTTGATGTGTGTTTTTGACTATATTTGGCCGCAACCATGGGTATGGATTTTTTTTAATATATTATCAGCGTATGATTACTGGCTCTGAACAGCATAATGTAATTTTTGTTGGATGTTGTGTTTACAATGATAATGTCGTTAGCTAATTCAAGTTATTTTTTTAATCATTTTTGTTTTTTAATTGTCATAAAATCTGAAAATAGATTGTTAAAACCTTGTTTGTATGTATGCGCTAACTACTTCTAGTTAAAGAAACATACATATGCGTACCATATTGTGAGAATTGCTATTGCATGTACTATACCGCAAGTTAGCCATTTTTTCGCAGACACATAGCCGGATGAATACATCGTTATTGCTACTGGCCCAGAATAGTTTGTTAGCACATCGGAAAGTGAGCTGAATGCTGCGAGTGTCATTCCATACGCTATTGGGTTCAGTCCTAATGCTATACCAGTTGACAGGAATGGAACGTAAAGAGCTATTATTCGTGAGTTTTCTCCTGAGAAGAAATAGTGTGCGAAGAAATATATTGTTGATAGTAGTATGAAGAGCGCGCTACTGCTAAATCCTTGGACTGCTCCTGATATAAAGTTTGTAAACCAATCAACGGCGCCAAGTGAGACTAAGCTGTTAACGTATGATATGAGTAGGCCTAACATGAGGACTGATCTAAATGTTGTATCGCATGATAACATTTCTTTCACATTTACAATGCCTAGCGTTATAAATATACATAATCCTAGGATTGTTGTAACTGTGACTTGAACTCCTATTTTGTCGGCAAATATCCACATCAAAAGCATTCCTATGAAAACTCCTATTACTATTTTTTCTTTGTTCGTTAGTGGACCTAATTCTTTACTGTTTTTAGCAGCTTGGGTTCTTAAGTTTTCGAGGTTTTTAATGCCTGGATTGCAGAATACCTGGAGAATGAATGGTAATATTATTAGTATTATTCCACATGGAATTATCCCGAAAGAAAACCAACTTATCCATGTTGCGTTTATGCCAACGTTTTGCAGCGCTTCCATTATGATCGCGTTTGATATCATTGCTGTAAAAAATAGTGCACTACAAACTGCATTTGCTGAGGAATATAGCAAGGACAGGTATGCTCCTATTGATCTCTGGCATGTTCCAGCTACGTGTGTCGTTATATACTCAGAAAGTGATGTGACTAGAGGAAGACCAACACTTGCGCCTCTGGCTGTGTTGCTTGGTAGCATTGGTGAAATAATAAACTCAGTTAATATTATACTATATGAGAGTCCTGTAATTCCGTGCCCAAAATATCTCAAAAACATGTAAGCAATTCTGAGACCTATTGTTGTTTTTGTTATAACTTTCGAAAGCGACAGTATTAGAAACAAGAGCCATGGAACTACGTTGCTCATACCTGAAAAACTTTGCTTGACGTCTATTGTGTTTGTTAGGTTGGCTATCATCATTGTGAATAGCAAAAATGCTATTGGTTTTGTGACTTCGAGCATTATTCCTGCCATTGTGGCTACGAATATGATTATCATGTGAAATGCTTGTTGCGATAATCCTTGTTGTGGTTCTATGCAAAACCATGCAAAAATCGCCAATGCTGCTATTACAAAAAGGCGCTTGAAATTAATTTCCGATTCTGTAAGTGATTGTTTTAAAAATGAAATCATATTCTGAGCCCTGAAGAAAAACGTGGTGCTGAAGAGAGGACTTGAACCTCCGACCTACTGATTACGAATCAGTTGCTCTACCAACTGAGCTACTTCAGCTCTTCTAAGATAGTAACATAAGTTATTCATAAAAATCTACTGTTTTGGAAAAAAGGCACTGACAATCATCTTAATCGTAGAAATAGTGATTGAGTAACTACATCAATTCTGACACATTATAATGTAAATGATCATTTCTTCTGGAATTGCTTGATGCGCTGCTTTTTTAGATACTGTGTTGCGTTAATAATCGGTGTACGTATTAAAAATTGCACTTGTTTAAACTTATATGTTGTGTGTGGATTTGATGTGAAATAGTTGACTCCCTACTCTGTAACGCCGCAGCTTTATCGCGTTGAATGTTGAGGGGCTTATGCTTTCCTTATTTTTTCTCTATGATTGATGACAGTGTTTTCGATATCATTCTGATTTCACGATTAATATTTTCTATCAAATAGTCGCGATCATTCGATGAATTTTTAATAATTGCGTTCAAAGCATTTTCGGTTGAATTCAATCGCTTTATTATATCATCCCATTGAACCTCTCCCATTCTCCCCAATAATGAAGTGGTTATTGATTGCATCTGATTTTGATTCACGCACAAGGTTTTGATTGTTTCCTGATTAACCGTCATTGCTTCAGTTAATTGCGATAATTTATGAGATATATCTCGCTGCATATTAAAAAGAGATACCCTATTACCTTCAAGTTCGCTTAGTTGATTCTGAAATGCATACATAGTTTCGATAGACTTTTCTAAAAGCCCCATTGAAAATATCTCTCCATGATAACTTGCGTTGTTATCAACGGAATCAAAACTGATCGTTTTCCTAGACAGCCAAGTTTCAATCTTATTTTCAAAATCACTAGATGCTCTTCGCAAATTTATATTCAAAAACCCAAGAATCAACGACGTAGCTAACCCCATTAGAGAGCACCCAAAAGCAATCCCCATTCCAGATAAAGGAATCTTTAGGCTATTCTTTAACTTTAAAAAAGACTCTGCTGAATCTGCTTGGTCTATCCCGAGATTGTCAATAATACTAGCTACATTTCCTATCGTATGCGAAAGCCCCCAAAAAGTTCCCAATAACCCTAAGAAAACTAGGATTCCAGATAAATACTTAGAAAATGATTCTGTTTCATATATATTCTTTTCAATTCCTGACATTATGGTTTGAAGTTTTTGTTGCGAAAGTAATTTGTTATTTTTCGATATATACAAAGTAATTGGCTTCAATATTTTGAATTTCTCTATATCAGCTTTTCCTAGCCTATCAAAGACAGAGATAAGATTAAATTCCATCGAATAAGAAAAAAGCCGCAAATAAACAACAATAACACCAGTTAAAAAACACAAAAGAATAACGGAATTAATATGAATGTTATATAAAAATGCTGTTTTCAAAACGTCAAAAAGATAAAAGACCAAACAAGCTATAACTAATAAAAAAGCCGTTATTTCAACAAGGCATTTTTTAACAGACGACAATTCCATAATAATCTGACGTATACCAATACATAATTTTATTCTAACTTATGGGGTTTGTGCTCGCAAGAAAATTAAAATATGTATTATTTTTCGTTAACAATTGTCTTGAAAGCAACAATCGATCAAGCCTAACACATACGCAGAATGCGCTATACACTACTATACCAAAGACATATAGGCAGTACTATTTAATTATATGTCTATGTATTGTTGTGTGTTAAATGTCTATTATTATACAAGGAAGCGACTATGTTTATTTTGGTGTTTTAAAAATCATTTTAATGTCTATAACTTTATTAAAAAATTCAATTTTTTGGAAAACTGAATTCTAATCTATCTGTAAAATTAAATCAATCATTTTTGTAAAATTTTAAAGAAAAAATACAAAAAATACAAAAAAATTAAATAAAATAAAAAAAACACTTAACCGGATTAAAATATGCTGTTATTCTTTTGCTAGGAGTTGGTTGGTTCCCTAAATCATAATAAGTGCTAATATAAAAAATACCTCCTGTAAATAAGCACGACTGTTAACTTCGGCCAACTCCTTTAATTGACTCACTTGAATATTTCACTTTCAATTATTGTTTCATCTCTTAGTATTTTTAAGGTTGTGGTTGTATTTCCTATAGAATATTTTTGCAAATTATCAAATTCCTTGGTGTTTGTTACGACATCTTTATTGTGAGTTAAGATTATATCTCCAGGCATTATACCAGCTTTATCTGCCGGGGAATTTACATGAACTGATTTTACGCGAATGCCAATATTTATATTATCCATGATTCCTATGCTTTTTTTTGCCTGTGTCAATTTTTTTGAAAGCTCTTTGTTTGGTGAATTTATATCATTCGCATCAATTCCAAGTTTTGTGTTCCCTGAATATTTTAATATTTGAGGCGCTGCGAGCATTGCACCTTGCTTAACAACAGAGACAGGTATACCTGTTGAAGTTGTAAAAGAAAAATCGTTTATTGAATTGCAGGCTATTCCTATGAGTTTTCCTCCTTCGTCTACTATTGCTCCGCCTTCATTTTCTGGGATTACTCCAGATCCTATGAATTCGTTTTGAATTAAGAGTGTTGGAATGCCTTCTTGTTTTTTGAATGATAGAGTCTCAATTCCATTTGCGCAAATTTCGAATTTATTTTTGCTTAGTGCCGGATGTTTTTCAGATACGGCTATATGTCCTTTTGCTTTGCCGATTGCAATGGCGCCGTTTCGCAGTATCTTGTTTTTTCCGCTTATAAGGTTCGTGTCATTACCGAGTTCAAGATATTGTATTTTTTTTCCTTTTGTATCAATTTTTAAGAATGCTAGATTTAGCTCTGGGATAGTCTTTATAATTTCTGCTTCATAATCATTTCGACCTTTTTTTATTATACAGTCGTCATCATCTGGGTGATTTGTTCGTTTTTCACTATTTATAGATACAATAATTTTTTCAGATCTTTGTATACTGTTATATGTGGTAACAATAATGCCTGTATCAGATATAACAACACCAGATATAACACCATTTCTATAATTTTCATTCTTTGTTCTTGGTTTTATTGCAGAATTGTAAATTTTCCAATCGTCTTTTGCCGAGCTATTAATTGTATAAATTAAAACGACTGCTGGCGAAACGCTTGAAACTAATTTTTTAAAACCTTTTTTTTCAAATGTCTGTTCTATTGTTTGGATATTTTGTTGCTCTTCATTAATTGTTGTTAATCTAGCCGCGATAGGACTAATCGATATTATAAACAACGAAAGTATTATAATAAAATTAGTTAGCATCTGCAAAATCCTCAAAAATTTATCCTGCTCGCGCTGGAAGGGTTGCCACTAATCTGATCGAAGCAGTTAGTTCTTCCATTTGAAAATGAGGTCTAAGGTATATAACTGATTTATAGCTGCCTGGAGAGCCAGGTATATCATAGACATCTATACGTCCTTCGCGCAATGGATAAGCGGCTTTTATGTTTGCTGGTGCGTCATCATTTAATAACACATATGATGCTATCCATGTATTCAGATAATTTTCAACATTTTCTTTTGTTAGAAATGCTCCAATTTTATCTCTCATTATGACTTTTATATAGTGAGCAAATCTTGACGAAACAAGCATATACGACAGTCTTGATGAAATCGATGCATTTGCATTTGCGTCGTCCAAGTTATATACTTTTGGTTTTTGGGTTGTTTGCCCTCCAAAAAATACAGCATAGTCTGATCCTTTTCGATAACATGCGGCAATAAAACCAAGGTCGCTTAATTCTTTTTCTCTTCTGTCTGTGATTGCAACTTCTGTCGGACATTTTACAACCTTATCGCCATCAAGCGTTTTGAATATATAGGTTGGAAGTCCTTCTACCATTCCGCCACCTTCGACTCCACGTATTGCTGCGGTCCAGTTATATTTTGCAAACGCAGATGTGATTCTTTGCCCCAATGCGTATGCTGGATTCCCCCAACAGAACTTTGATGTATCTCCAACGCCAACGTTTTCTGTAAAGTTGAATTCCGCAACAGGAAGAGTGGTTGGTCCGTAAGGCAAACGCATAAGGATTCTTGGTAACAATAGAGAGACGTATCTTGAATCTTCTGTATCACGGAATGAATTCCATTTTATATAATCTGGAGATTCGAAAATTTTAGCAAGATCCCTGGGATATGGCATATGTTCAAATGTATCAAGGTTGAAGAACAAAGGAGATACGGCTGCTATAAAGGGTGTATGTGCCGCTGCAGCAAGCCCAGAAATATGCTCGAGAAACTGAATATCTTGTGGTTGATTTGTAAACGAATAATCTCCTATTAAACATGAATAAGGAGCTCCTCCGAATGTTCCGTATTCTTCCTCGTATACTTTTTTGAATAATTCGCTTTGATCAAATTCGATAGCTTTTGTTAAGTCATCTCTGAGATCTTTTAATGAAGCGTTTAAAAGTCTAATTTTAAGATGAGTTCCAGTTTCAGTATTCATAACGAAATAGCGAAGCCCTCGCCAAGAGCCTTCTAACTTTTGATAATCAGGATGGTGCATGATTTCATTTATTTGGTCGCTTAAAGTTTCATCAATTTCTGCAATACGCCTAGTTAAGAACGAAATGATTCGCGATTCTCCAGGTGATTCTTTTGTATCAAGAAGCTCATTTACAAACTCGACTAACAGGTCTATGGCTGCATCTTCTTGCTCTGGAAATCGTGCCATTTTGTTTTCGTGAAGAAGGATATCTAATATTTTAGCTTCTTCTGGAATAATAATTACTTCATCTGACATGTGTTATCCTCCTCTTAAATATTTTCGCCTTCTGTTTCTGGTTGAGTTGTTTGCTCTGTTTCTTGTTTTGTTTCTTCTTGTGAGTTAACTCGTTGAGCTATGCGTTCATCAAGTTCTGCTTTTAGCTTTTCAAGGTTTGATCTGTTTTTCATAATTTGAGTTAAAATAGATTCCAATGAGTCATTGCCATCCATTTTTGATATTAGGTTTTTTAGGTTAACTCTTTTGTTGTATAGAGCAGCAAGGTTTGGGACATTTTTAGCTAGATTTTGTGGCTCAAAATCTTCAAACTTAGAAAACCTCAATTCGATGCTGATTTCAGGGTTTTCATCTGAAATCCTGTTTGGAACACGGAGAACAAGCCTAGGACCTATGATTCCAAAAACATCAGAAAAGTTATCTCTGTCTATCTCTACAAATTTTCGATTTTTCATTTTAGGAAGTGGGTTTTCAGGATTTCCTGATAAATCTGCCAAAACCCCAACAACAAATGGAAGTTCTTTTTTTTCAATAGCATTACCAATTTCAACATCGTAAGTTATATGCACCCTTGGTTTTCTGACTCTGTCTAGAGTATGTTGTCTGCTTTCAGCCATCTTTCATTCCTAAAATTTAGAAGGTTTTAAGTACCACCTACTATCCTATCTTATAGAATAACTTAAAATAATTAAAATTCAGTTAATTTTATAAAAAAATTAAAAATACGTTTTTTGTCAATATCTGTAGAAATGAGCCAACAACAGTAATTGTTGGCACAGTTTTTATTGTCAGTGTTTGGTGTTCTTTACTTTTTCCAAAACTAAATCTATACGTTTACTTGTTGGTTCTGTCGTTGTTACTAGTGGTAATCTTATTTCATTGGATATATAGCCAAGCTTTGCTAGTGCATACTTAACTGGTGCTGGACTTGATTCAAGAAACATTGCTTGGTGCAATGGAGCTAACAATCTGTCAATTCTCTGTGTTTCGTCGATATTTTTGTTGCGCCACGCCACATAAAGTTGTTTCATAAGTTCAGGAACAATATTTGCTGTAACCGAAATACAGCCGTCTCCTCCATGGGCCAAGAACCCAAGATAGCTCGCATCGTCGCCAGATAGCAGTGTAAACTCTGGGATATGATCCTTAATAAATGAAACTCTTGCAAGATTTGTATCTGTATCTTTAAGCGCTACTATCCTCGGAAGTTTTGATAATTCTAAGATAACTTCTACAGACATATTGACTTTACATCTACCTGGATTGTTATACATAATAATTGGAATATTTGTGTTATCATGTATTACTGCAAAATGGTTTGCGATTCCTACTTGTGACGGTTTTATATAATACGGTGTTATAACTAACGCTCCATCTGCTCCAAGTTCTTCTGCGTGTTGTATCAACGGAATAGTTTCAGCTGGCCATGTTGAGCTGCAGCCAACAATGATAGGGACTCGTTTGTTTGCAGTTTGTATGGCGGTTTTAATAACGAGATCACGTTCTTTTTGTGTTATAAGTGTCCCTTCTCCTGTAGTTCCGCAGACAAGTATACCATCCGTTCCTGAATTTATTTGCAACTCTATTAAATTTCGTAGAGCTTCTAAGTCAACATCCCCCTTGCGAAAAGGCGTGACAAGTGCGACCATTGAACCTGAGAACATAGTCATATCTCCTTAAAGTTTTATATACTATATGTTATACATCCCAAAAATTTCAAAGGCAACTAGTTGTTTGTTTAGTGTTCTGCTCGTTTTCGTATATAGTTCATTGCAGGCCTCAGAGTTAGAGAAATATGAGCAATGGAAAGCAGCAGTTATTTCTCCTGAGAATAGTGTTAAAGTTTTTTCATTTTTCTTCAATAACCCGCATTGGCCATTATTCAACGAATCTGTAAGGATTGCTGAAAAACATATAGATAAGTCTGTCCCAACGGATCTTATTTTAAAGTGGTTTAGAAGGTATCCTCCAAAGACAAGTGAAGGACTGTTCGCTCATATAAATTGCATGCTAGGCAAGGATCATAAGCAAACAGAAAGCTATATAAGACAGACTTGGATATATCAAAATATGTCAGACAAACTGGTAAAGCAATATTATTCGAAATTTAAGGATTATATAACCCCACAGGAAGAAGCAAAAAAAGCAAAACACCTATCGATCAATATGATGATCGATCAGTTAAAAGCGATGAAGGAGTTTGCTTGCAAAAAGGTTTCAAAGTATATTGATAAATTTATTGCACAATTTAAAACTAAACACACCATAAAATATCAAGATAGTGACTTACAAGATATAGATCGGAAATGCATTATTGTTCAGAATTTGATAGACAACAAAAAATACTTAAAAGCTGCCGAAATATTAGCTAAGTCAAACGAAAACGAAGAAAAACATATGGATACATTTTACAAAATTCGTAGGTTTTTATCTTTTAACTTTGTGCGAGATGGGAATCCTGAGTTGGCTTATGATGTTATTAGATTATATAAAATAAACAGTAAAACAAAAGATGAAAGGATTGCAAAAGCTGAATGGCTTCTTGGATATTTGTCATATAGATTCCTTGATATGCCTGATCTAGCGATTAAGCATTTTGAAAAAGCTTACAATAATTCGAAAAAAACTATAAGGTTGAGCAAAAACGCATTTTGGTTAGCGAATGCTCATAAGAAGATTGGCAACGTTGTTTTTGCGATAGATTGGTTTCGTAAAGCTGGGAGATATAATTCAACGTTTTACGGATATCTCGCAAATTCTTATCTTGAAAAAATAAACCAAAACAAAAATGAAGCGATGAATGATGTTATGGAGTTTTTCGCTTCAGAGATTATATTTGACAACAGGGAGCTTGTAAGGATACTAAAGACAATAACTGATAGATCTATGATTGAACATTTTTATTTGCAGTTGGTGAAGGAGATAGATGATCCTGTTGAAGAAGAGTTGCTAATAGAAATGGCTCAAAATAATGATGAACTTGATGCTGTATTAACTGAAGAAGATCATAAACAGCACTATTCTGTAAGCGACAAGATATACAAAACATTGGATCAAAGCGATATGAAGCTGGTTAACAGAATAAATAATGATGTATGTTTCTCGTGCCTTGTGCATGCAATAATACAGAGAGAAAGTCACTTCAAACAAAATGCAAAGAGTAATGCTGGCGCAATTGGCCTTATGCAAATTCTACCATCGACAGCAAAATATGAAGCAAAAAAAATCAAGTTTAAAATAGGAGGCGATTCTTTGTATGATCGTAAACGTAATCTGACTATCGGAAGCTTTATTGTTAACCGTCTTTTAGATAAGTATGATCAAAATATCGTTTTTGCAATAGCGGCATACAATTGCGGAGAAGGAAACATTGCAAAGTATCAAAAAAGCATAAAAAAATTAAAAGGATTAAGTGCATTAGATTTAATAGAGCTAATTCCTATTAAAGAAACAAGACTATATGTAAAGCATGTTTTGAGAGGATTTTTTTATTATTTAAAGAAGTTTAATGTTAAAAACTGTTATGATTGCGAACAAATAATTCAAAAAGTAAAAATGAATTGATTTTTTCGCTTGTGATGCTATATACTTAACCAAAGTTCTAATTACAGTTTAGTTTTTGGGGATGAAAAAGCAAAATAGCATTATAGATAATAAGATTATCGATCAACATATAAGTCGCCAAATTAGGGATATTAGAATTAGAAAGCAATTAACTTTAAGCTATGTCGCAAAGAATCTGGGAGTGTCTTATCAGCAAGTTCAAAAATATGAGACAGGGCAAAGCACAGTGTCAGCATCAAAACTGTTTGCTTTATCTCAAATTCTTGATGTTAAAATTAATAGCTTTTTTGATAAGCTAATTATTGATACAGATGAAAACATAGCGACAAAACCTGGTCGAGATATAAGCATTGTTCTTATAGAAGATAATCCTGCTGATGAATCAATTTTTAGAAAAACATTAAATTCGATTGAAAATATAGAAGTGTTATGTTTAAGAGACAAAGAACAGTTCTTTAAAATTATAAGACATAAAAGATCTAGTTTGTCACTACCAAGGATGATTTTTATATCTCAAAATTCTTTAAAGCAAGAATGTTCAGGTATCCTGAGGTGGATAAGAAACGACATTCAACTATCGAGTGTTCCGGTAATAGTATTAAGTTCTTACATTGATAAAAATATTGTATCAAGATTATATAGATTTGGACTTTCTGGATTTGTTTTAAAAGCTTTTGATATTAAAGAATTCAGTAATACTTTGTTAAAGTGCACGAAATACTGGATCGAAACAACAATAATATAGCCTTTTAGAGAAAAAACTTCTTGAATATAAAAAGTAAAACAGTTATCATTCAATAAGAATGTGTTTTTGTATTAATGTGTCTATGTCGAAAAATCTTTTATTGAACAAAGAAGAGAGAACCGTCTGTGAAGTTTGGACAAGAGTTATGGGATATTACCGCCCAGTGTCGGCTTTTAACAAAGGAAAGCACAGCGAATACAAAGAACGCCGGTGTTTTACAGAAAATTGCGAAATGCCAAAACTAATAAAAAAGGCTGCTTAGAATGAACGGGGTTTTCAACCCCCATTCTTTTTTTTGAGTATCATCCTTGATTAGATAGCAGGGTATCTGCACTTTACAAGGGCAATTACGAATGATACAAGGAACATTTTCATTGCGAAGCTCATAACCTTCATCCATCTAAAAAGAACTCTCACTTACGTATAATAGTATGCATCAAAAGCAAACAAAAGAAAAATTACACAATTCATAGTTGAAAATAATTGTTAAGTTCTACTTAAAAGCGAAAAACGTTTAGGCTAAAAAAATGTAGTATTTTTAGTATTTGTGAGTTGTGTGGTTGATTTTTACTTGATATCTAATTTAGTATACAAGTATAGGTAGTAATTTGTTGTTTTTGTGATATGAAAAATATAATCAGTTTTTTTGTCGTGTAATTGTTTATCTATACGTGTTTTTTCTGACGGTTGTCTAGGGGCAGAAAATTTACATGAAAGATCATCACAAATAGATGAAGCTACATTCAAATATGAGTTTAAAAATATTATTACAGAACCTATTCATGATGTATGTGATTACCTATTATCAATTTTGCTTATAAAAGAGGATCCAAATAATAATAAGATCTTTGTAAGATTACAGGGACGCCATAGAATAAGTCTTTGTTGATACTGAAATTTTGTTTGATAGCAAAATAAAACCAGAATGGGAACAGTTACAAAAAATATAATATTAGTTCTAGTGATGTTGAGCCACTGCAACTAAAAGATATCAACTTCAACATGAGCGATCTGAAAAGTGCTGTAAAAACTATTCTTTCCATTTGTTATAAGAGCTCAAGAGCGATTTTGCGATGTATAGTGATAAAACTTATGCTCATATATGTTGTTAGCAGTAATCAACGTATCACAGCAATACATATCCAGAACAAGAAAAAAACTGTTGCTGCAAATAAAGCGTGATGACTCTTTCTCGTTATTGTTTAAAAAAGTCATCTCTTTAAAAGTGTTAACGGCCTAAAAATGATTTAAATGCATTAAGCAATTCTGCGATTTTATCTGTTTTATTCTGAAGCATCTCTGTCGTAACATCTTCCTTTGTTGTTATGTTATCTATGTCTCTTTCTGTCATGGCGATACTAAGTTTTTCTGCGAAATCATTATATTTTATGGCAAATTCTTTAATTGTTTCTCGTTCGACTTCAAAAAGAACTAGATCTGTTTTTGCAATAATGGTGGCCGCTCTTGGTTCGTTCCTGAGAATGGACATTTCGCCGAAGTATTCTCCATCGACAAGCATTTCAACATTTTCTAGATGCTCAATATTTTGTCCATCTTTTTCTATATTCATTTTTTTATAAACATCAACAACACCCTCGGCGATGATAAACATACTGTTTCCATCATCGCCTTCATTGCAAACTGTACTGCCAGCCTTAAACGATTTTCGTTTCATTTTTGATGAGAACTCAATTTGCACCTCTCTCGAGCACCCATTCAATAATCCGCACATTTGTAAGCTGTTTAGGCTTGTTGTAACACATTCCTCTTGAATCGGAATTATTGTTTTTGGATCTATATTTGAAACATTGTATTGAGCTGCAATTTCGCAAACCTTTATATTGTGCCTCCGCAAATGAGAAATTACTGAACTGATCACTTGATGTCTTACTCTTCTCATCATGTGGTAATCTGGCACATCATAGAATATAGCAAAGACCACTCCATTAAAAGCGATAGATTCTGCGGCGACAAGAATGTTTGGGGTCGCGATAGTTGGGGCTCTAAGTACAGCTGCTTCTAATATACGTCTTGCACTCTCAACAGGAACTTTGTGTTCGATTGTAACGGTTATCCCATCTCCAAAATGCCTGTCTGGTTGATTTAAATTGATCATTGGTTGTTCTGAGAATAGGTGATTTGATACATAAAGTTGCGTTCCGTTCAGTAACCATAAATCTACTCCTGTCAATTTTAATTTGATAATTTTTGCGATTGTTCCGTCTGGAAATTTTACCCAATCTCCAACGCGAAAGTCGTCTTGAAAGGCGATTGCAAAGCCTGCAAAAAGGTCTTTTACCATATCTTGGCACACATATATTAAACCAAGGCTTGATGCTCCCAAGCACACAAGTATAGTGCCTGCAGATTCATTATATACTTGAGTTACTATGAATAATGCGCCAAGCGTAAATACAACGATACCAATCAAATATTTTGTCATCTCGGATATGCGTATTTGTGTCTCCGCTTCTTTTCTGCGAATTATTACGACGAATAAAAGCCTGCTTATTGTTAACGATATCAAAAACACTATTCCAGCTTTAACAAAACGCTCATAATCAAAAAGCGTGCCCGTATCTTGTGGACTTATGTATTCACTGTAATGATATCCGAATAACAGCAAAATTAATGATATAATACATATTATCAACACGTTTCTTGAGTGTTTGTCCATAATATTCATCTCTTTTGTACTTATCCTATATTATATAGTATCTCACAAAAAAGTTAATTTTTTATTAACAAAGAACTTAATACTAGCAAAAATAAAAATACACTGCTCAGTTGATTTTTAAGGGAAAATTCACCTTTAAATTGTTTTCTTAAACATATATAATAAAAAAGTTGAATATGTAGGAGTAAATAGATGAAATGGTTGAGCTAGACAAAGTTGATCGATTGATCTTAAATACACTGCAAAATAATGGAAGAATGACAAACGTTGAGTTAGCTGAGGTTGCCGGAATATCTGCACCACCGTGTCTGCGCAGACTAAAGTTGATGTCACAAAGAGGGATAATCCAAGGATATCACGCGAAAATTAATCCAAATATCATGGGGTATGGGTTAAAAGTTCTCTGTATAATAACGCTAAATTCACAGTATATAAATAAAATTGCTGAGTTTATAGAAACAGTCACAAAACTCAAAAATATAAGATCATGTTTTTCAACTCCTGGTAGCGAATCTTTTGTTCTGGAGATTCTTGCGAGAAACTTGTCGGATTATGAAGAAATTTTAAAGGCAAAAATCCAAAAGCACGAAGAGATTGCCGAAGTAAAGAGCTACATTTTGTTAAACACCCACAAAGAACTACCAGGTATTCCTATAGATATATAAAATAGCTTTTTTGTAGCCTTCATTTTTCTGAAGGCTATGCGATTATTCGTTATGAATCACATTCATCTGTTACTGGAGCGATTGATGGAACAATAGGGGCTAAATCTGAAGGTGCAATACCTTCAATCTCAGCAGAAGGTTCTTCTGGAGCTGGCGGAGCAAATTCTGGAACAAATTCCTCGTTTGATGTTGTATCGTTGTAGTCTGCGGCCATTGTAGCAAATGAACCAAGAGCAAAAAGCAAAGCTAATGATGTAATTTTAAACATGTTTATCTCCTAAAAAGAATTGTAAAAATATATTGGCTTACGCCTTCTTAATTTCAGTATAACTCTAAAACGTTAATTTTTTATTAACTTTATAAACTTTTTGTTTTTTAGTTCTTTTTGTATAATAGTTACATGCACCGTGCGCTATGTAATGCTTATTTTTTTAACACTTTGCGTAACGTTGCTTGTCATTTTTTTGCAAAAATGACAACAAAAACACTTGAACGAAAATATATGGTTGCGATATAATATCAAGTATGTGATGGTCATATAGCTCAGCGGTAGAGCACTACGTTGACATCGTAGGGGTCACAGGTTCGATCCCTGTTGTGACCACCATTTTTGTTTGTCAGTTTTTTAGTAATTTTAGTGGGCGGGTCATCTTTTGAGTTTTTGTTGGTTGATGCTTTTACAGACGTTTATTGTAAAGGTAATCCGGCTGCTGTGTGTTTCTTGAAAGAGTATCCGGGACAGGATCTTTTGCAAGCAATCGCAAAATTTCATAATTGGTCCGAGATTTCGTTTGTTAAACAACTAGATGATAATGAATTTCAAATGAGGTGGTTTTCACCAAATGATGAGGTCCCTCTTTGCGGTCATGCGACGCTTGCAGCATCATTTGCAATTTTTCAAACAAAAAAAACAACAAGCAATGATATAATTATTCATTATAATTCAGGAATATTAAAAGCGACAAATCACAATCAGCTTATAACTTTGAATTTTCCTACTAAGCCGACATATCCATGCAACAAAGATTCAAGGATTATAAAGAAAGCACTGAATATAGAAAAAATTATAAATATAGAGCGAGATGATTTAGTCTATGTTGTAGAATTACAGGATCCAAAAACAGTTAAAGGTCTTGATCCCAATCTAAGTTTGATATCGCAGTTAGATTGCAGGGCAGTGGCAGTGACAGCTAAGGGAAGTAACTATGACTTCCACTCTCGGTATTTTGCCCCAAAAGTAGGAATAAACGAAGATCCTGTTTGTGGTTCCATGCATTGTCGTTTAGCTTATTACTGGTCTCGAAAACTAAATAAAACACAATTTAAAGCATTTCAAGAGTCAAAAAGAACAGGTCAACTTGATGTAAGGATTGTTGAAGATTCAGTGTATTTAACGGGAAATGCGGTGATTGTTGCAAGGTTTAAAACGAGATATTAATAATAAATTGCAAGCTATCATTAACGTCAGGTTAATATAACAAAGTTGTTTTGCAAATCTTGTTTTTATCTCTAAAATTGGATGTTGTTATTGATATTTACTACTTTGTTAATGAGGCTTAAATACAACGTTTTCATGATTTCGTAAATCTATTTGAGTAAATTTCTCTTTTGTTATTTTTTTATTTTTAAGGAGTAAATCAACAATGTATAACGATTTATCTACATCTTCTTCTGGTAATTTTATTTTTATACCTGAAATATTAAGATCCCAGCGACGTTCACGAATATACGTCATTGTTTCTATGTTTTTATTTATCTCGGGAAATGCTGAAATAGTTTTTAGCATTTTGAATATCGTAATGTTAGATTTGCTTCCTGATATAATTGGCAAGTCGTTATATCTTCCAATAACTGTTTCTAGCTTTTTGCCGCTTTTATCTATTAACCAATTTTTGCCTTCTTCTTGAAAGATAGCTATAGGTTCAGCTTCTGTTATATGTATATCGATTATATTTGGTAAAATTTTTTTTACATAACACGATGTAACCCATGATACTTTCTCTATGTTTTTTTGAATTTGTTCTTTTGTTAACTTAAATATAATATCGTTTTTTGAAATGCCTAATTCTTTTGTGATAAGTTTTTTGACTCTTTGTGAACAGCCGTTAATGTTAATTTCGTCTATAGAAAAACACAGAAATCTTAAAGTTGTATCGATTGATGTGTTAATATAAGTTAGAATCACATTTTTATATATGTGGGTTATTATCGAAAAAGAAAACACAGATATAAGCAATATGTAAGTTTTATAACTTATTTTTTTTCTTTGTCTTTTCTTCACCTATTCTGCACCTTTTAGTTTTTCAGCTTGATCAAACTCTATAAGTTTATCGATAATTTCATCAAGAGCTGTTCCGTCCATTATTTTTTCTATTTTATATAGCGTTAGGTTTATACGATGATCGGACACTCTTCCTTGTGGGAAATTGTATGTTCGGATTCTTTCTGATCTGTCTCCTGATCCAACTTGGGTTCGTCTGCTTTCAGATCTTGACTGTTCGCTTTTTATTCTTTCATTTTCGTAAATTCTAGATCTAAGAATTTTCATTGCCTTGGCTTTATTTTTATGTTGCGAACGTTCGTCTTGAACTGCAACAATAGTCCCAGTTGGAATATGTGTTATTCTAACTGCGCTATCTGTTTTGTTAACATGTTGTCCGCCAGCGCCAGATGCCCTATATGTATCAATTTGGAGATCTTTTTCGTCAATTTGTATATCAACTTCTTCTGCTTCTGGAAGCACTGCAACTGTGGCGGCTGATGTATGGATTCTTCCTGAAGCTTCTGTTTCTGGAACTCTCTGCACTCTGTGAACGCCTGATTCGAACTTTAACTTTGCAAAAACTCCTTTTCCAGAAATAGAAGCACTTGCTTCTTTTATTGCGCCTATGCCACTTTCAGAAAACTCAAGAACTTCAAATTTCCATCCTTTTATGGATGCATACATTTCATACATTTTAAAGAGATCTGCTGCAAACAGTCCAGCTTCATCGCCTCCGGTTCCTGCTCGAACCTCGAGAATAGCCCCTTTCTCATCATCGATATCTTTTGGTAGAAGCAAAATTTTGATGTTATATTCTATAGCTTCGATTTCTTTTTTTAGATTTAGAACTTCAATTTCAGCCATATTCTTTAAATCTGAATCTTGTTCAGAATAGGCTAATTCTTTTGCATCATCTAACTCTTTTTCTTTAGAAAACAATTTTTTGATTTCTTTTGATATGTCGGATAAATCAGAAAATTCTTTTGATAGTTTTGCAAATTCTTTTGGATCAAAATTATCAGAATTGTTCAAAATATTTCTTACATCATCATGTCTTTTTATAATTGATTGAAGCTTTGATCTAAATGTATTCATTTGGTGTCAATTGATATGTGTGTGTAACAGTATTATACAGCATAAGTAGCAAGAACACAAAAATATCGTTGAAATTAATTGTAACGGCAATATGTTTCGACTCTAATCTACGTCTATTATTGTTTTTAGTTGGTTTACAATATTGTAACAGTTGTCAACTTTTCCCTTTGCGTTAATTAAATTTTTTTTGTCTTCTTGCATCTGTAAAATGAATTCATTTAAAAAGTCCTTTAATAGATTTTCTTTATTTTTTTCTTCTTCAGATAATTTGCTAGATTTTGAGTTGTCTTGTATTATTTTGATTAGCCCATTTATATCATTTTCCAAGCTGTCAAAATTCCTTAAGAACTCATTATCTTGTTTGTTGAGATCCGAATATATACCAGAAAAATATTCAAGCATTTTTTGTATTATATTTTTTACAACGTTAATTGGAAAATTTTGCTTGTTATGAAACGTCCCCTGCGATATTGTACTCATAAGGAATTTTATTTTGTCACAAGAATTATTAGAAATAGATTCGCATAGTGTATATAGACTATCTTGTAAGATATGCAATACTTCTTTGCTCGGCATCTGATGGCTTGGGTCTACATCCAAAATCTTATATATAATGCCATTTTGCTGTTGAAGCATATAGAAAATTGTCATACGGATAATTTGTATATTGCTTTCTAAATTTTGAATTAGTATATTTTCGCTATTACAAAGGTCAGTTAAACTTCTTTCTATATCCTTTATAAGTTTGTCTTCTTTTATTATATACTTCAAAATTGGTAAATTGATCTTTAGAATAGCTAACTTTGAACCTAGCCCATAAAAGGTTAAATCTTTTAAGTCATTTAGGTGTATTTCAATGTCGTCAAGAAGTTTGCTTCTTATATTGTTAATTTTTTCGACATATGCTTTGTTTTTATTAGATTTATCGTCAGTATCCTTTGTTTTGCTTTTTTCTATATTTTCCAATTTGTTTTGCAAAATTGAAATAGTGTTTTTTATATCTTCTATTTCGGTTCCAGCATTAATAGTTTCGCTGAACATTATAAACACGAGGCAGAACACAAAACTTTTTACATTAGTCACTAAACTACCTATATGTTTACAAAGTACGGTACCTACATATAGTCTAATTTAAAAAACTTAAAAAATAATTAATTTTTACGACTTTCGAAAAATAGTTTAATATTTTTTGTTTTATCTTTTTTTAAAACTATTCCTGCAAAGTTTGTTGCTACGAAGTTTTTGTGCGTTAAATCTGATGCAACTTTTTTTAAGAGATTATATGAAAGTATTTTGTTTGTTTGGGTGAATGATAAAATAATTTGCTCAAGAACTCTGATTCTAATTTCTTCAGGTTGTTGACTAAAAATATTCAATTTTATGTATCCATCTTTAAATGCATCCTCTTTGATATTTTTTGAAATTTTATCTATAGCGTCTTGTGCATTTTGTAGCCGATCTATTGTCTTGTTGATATTGTTAATATCAAGTCCATACTCGCCAGATAATTTATTGTATGATTTTCTCCATCGCACTCTTTCAAATTCATCACTTTCATTTGATGGATCTTTAACATATGAATCTACATTAAAAGATCGTTTTAATGTTTCTTTTATATCGATTGGTGAAAAATGAAGCATAGGCCGAACAAGGGTTATATCTCTAAAATTAGACGCTTCCATAATTGATGTTAATCCTTTTAACGCGCTTCCTCTTGAAAGTCTCATAAAGAACGTTTCCCATTGATCTAGCGCGTGATGAGCTGTCATAAGGATCTTAGCTTTATACTTTTTGCAGCATTCATATAAAAAATTATAACGTGCTTCTCTTGCCTTTGCCTCAATCCCTGTCGTTATCTCTTCGTGTTTCCATGTGTATATTTCGTATTGTATTCCTCTTTTTTCAAGTAGCTTTGTGACTGGTTTTATTTCATCGCTAGATTCTTGGCGTAACTTGTGATCAACGAAACATGCTATAATTTTTATATTATATTTCTTTGCGTATCGATCTGCAAGAAGTGTAAGGCAAAGGCTATCTGCTCCTCCTGAAATTCCTATAACCCAGGTTGTTTCTTGCTTTGCTTCTTTTGGCAGATATTTTTCGAAATTTTCTTCTGTTATTATATCTGCCATAGCTCAAAAACTTATATCCTTATCTTCTTTCTTTTTGTCGATGTTATATGCATCATTAGGAACATTGATAGCATCGCAAATATACCGATTATTCCGCTTGAAATAAATATGTGGTTTAATGAATAGTGTTGGGCAACAAATCCGGCGAGCGTATCGGCACAGAAGGCTGCAACAGCATTAACAAGCCAGTATACTCCAAGACCTGTTCCTCTTAGATCTTCAGGTACTTTTTCTGCTATTAATGACACAAATACATTTTGGGTTGAACCAAGCTGAATTCCCCAGAAGAGAACTCCTATATACATGACGGCCCTTGTTGATGCGCTAAACATAATCAAGTCTGCGATGAGAAGAGCAAGTATTCCTATGCACAAAAGTTTAACCCTGTCAAACTTGTCCCCTAATAGTCCTACAGGATAAGATGACAGTGTTGTTCCGAGGTTAAAAACTATCATTACGATTGGTGCGAACATCGGATCTATATTAAAGCCTTCGTTCATTCTTAATATGAGGAATGTTTCATTCATTCTTGCCATCATGAAGATTGCGTTAACAACCATCAATAACCAAAATGAAACGCCGAGATATTTAAAGTTTGAAAATGAAAACTTAGGCTTCAGTTTTGGTGAAGGCATCGGAGCCTCTGACGTTATTGCTGGATGATCAAATCTCTTTGGTTCCTTTATGCAGAATATAAGAATTAAGAACGCGATCATTGCTGGAATTGATGCGTATGCAAAAACAGCTTGGTAGTTGTTATTTGTTAGCTTCATTGCAAGAATTCCAAATAACCCTCCAAGAAGAGATCCAACGTATGCGAGACTTCTCTTAAGACCGTATGATGCGCCTATTCTTTTTCTAGGGGCAACGTCAGCGACTATTGCGTCTCTTGGGGAGGCTTGAACTCCATTTCCAAAACGTTCTAGCATCCTAGCCGAGAAGACAAGGCCAAATGATGTTGATAAGGCAAGTATCGGTCTGCTTATAACAGAAAAGACATATCCAAACATCATGATACCTTTTCTTCTTCTGAAGAAGTCGCTTAGCATTCCTGAAATGAGTTTCATAAAGTGTGAGATCATTTCACAGAATCCTTCGAGCAATCCTATGCCAACTGCCGATGTTCCGATGATTGTTTTTAAGTATAAGCCTGAGAATGCATATGCCATAACGAATGATATGTTCATGAGCATCATCATGATACCTATTTGCCAAACCGTTAAAGGAATCTTGCCATCACGTTGTTGGCGATTTTGAATTTGCTGGTCGATATTATTAGATGAAGACTCTTTGTTGTCTATCATAACTGAGACGTGCTTTTGTTAAGCTATCCGTATCAAATAGTACTACATGTTTTGCTCTTTTCTCAAGTGCAAATATTTATTGACATTAACAATTAACATCAATACCATACGTATAAAACAAAAGGACTATGGAGAACTTTGATATACAGAATTGCTACAGTATTTAGTTTGTTCGTGCAATATAACGCGAATAACTGAAATACTTTTGTCTCACAATCTATTTTGGGATCGATTCTTTTTGGCCATGTTTTTGTTAATTATGTTGTTAACAATTATGTTATCTGTGTTGATATAGGTTCTCTGTATTTTATATCGCGGTAGAGCGGTAGTATACATTGTTACCGTGTTACGGCTGTTTTCATTTTTCACTGTACGGAATGTTTGTTTTTGTTTGTTGTTAATATTAATTATATATTGTTTTTAGTAAAGATAAGTTTTATGCTTTTTTATATTTGAAGTTTGTTTCTATTGTATTGTTGGTGTGTAGAATTTGTGTGTTTGGTATTGACTTTGTTCTGTATTTGTGTTAATAATTTATTAACTATTTTTGTATAGTTTTCAAAAAATGGCAACAAAGAAATCTTTTGAAATCGGGTCTTGGGTAGTTTATCCGTCTCATGGAGTTGGTAAATTAGATAAGATAGAAAAGATTAAGATTGCCGATATGGAGGCTGAGTTTTTTGTTATAACTTTTTCGAAAAATAATTTAACGCTCAAATTACCGATTAAGAAGGCGATAGATTCAGGTTTGCGTAAGATGTCGACCAAGACAGAACTAAAAAATGTTTTTGAGACTTTGTCACTAAAGGTAAAAAAACGTAAAATGATGTGGGGAAAAAGAGCTCAAGAGTACGAGACAAAGATTAATTCTGGTGATCCTTGTTCGATAGCGGAGGTTATAAGGGATCTGTATCGGACAGAGTCGGATGCCGCTCTTTCATTTAGTGAAAGACAATTTCTTCAAAATGCGATGGAGCGTCTCTCAAAAGAGATAGCTATTATTGAAAATATCGAAGAGTCTGAAGCTACCAAAAAAATCGAGACTATTTTACAAGCAGCGTAAAATCGTTTAAACTTAACAATAAATATAATTTTTATAAATAGAGTTAAGTTGCGTAAGTTATTGCAAATCTCGATACTAATCTCAAGCGTTTTTAGTGCTTCTGCAGAGGTTACTCTTTATTCAAAAACAGTTAACTATGATCCAGCTAAGAACACGGTAATAGCAGAAGGCGATGTCGTTGTGTATCAGGAACTTGAAAACAATATGGTAAGAGAGCTGTATGCAGAAAAGGTGCTATACAATAAAAATACAAAGCAGATAGAATTGATCGGTAGCGCACTTATTAAGGAACCTACTGGAGAAATTATAACATCAAATCGCGTTAAACTTGATGCAGATTTGCAGAAAGCAATAGCAAAGACTCTCGAAATAATTTTAAAAGATACATCAAAGATACGTGCGAAAAATGGCGACAAAAATGGAAATGTTTTTACATTAAATAATGCGACTTATTCTCCCTGCAAAGAGATCAATTGTTCCATGCCTCTTTGGGATCTTCAAGCAGAAGAGGTTATATATGATAAAGATGCAAAAAAGTTTGTATATAAAAACGTGAAGATGAGAGTAAAAGGATTTCCTGTTATGTTCACTCCATACTTTTCACATCCCTCGCCAGAGATTAAAAGAAAGACAGGTTTTTTAACACCATTTTATAGGACGGAATCTGATAAGGGATTGTTTATCGGTTTTCCGTTTTTTGTTGATGTCGCCTCGGATAAAAATCTTAAAATGACTCCATATTTAAGCACTCATAAGCGAGCTATGCTAAGTGCTGAATATATGCAAAAATTTTATTATGGTGATTTTGGTTTAACGGCAAGCTTTTTGACAAAGAAGGATAAAAAGAAGGCTTTGGCTGTGGATAAAAAAACACGTTGGCATATAGATACTCAGTTTCAAACAAAGCATTTTGATAATCAACGGATAACTTTAAAAATAGATAGATCAAGTGACTTAACCTACAAGGCATTGTATCCCGTTGATTCTATGCATAGAGCAGACATGTATCTTGAGCGAAAGCACAATGATACGAAGATCGAATATGAGCGATTTGGTGATAGATATTATTTTGTAACTGATTCTCATATATATCAAACAAGAGATCGTTGGACGGCACCAAAGATTATGCCGCATATAAAATATCTTTCATACAAGAACGATATACTTGGTGGGCAGTTTGCATTTCAAAACGATACAGTGTCGTTGGAACGAGATAAAGCTAATAATTCTTATTTTGGGGATCATTATTTCAGAACATCAAATAAGTGCAGTTGGAATAGATCTATAAATTTTGCTCCAGTTCTTCTTGAGGTTGATACTGGGATAAGGTTGGATTTGATTCATGCGTCTGAGGCAGAGAAGAGCTCCTATTCAAATAAAAATCCGCGTTCAGTTAAAGGACAGTTATATCCTGTTGCGGAAAATAAGGTTACTGCGACTATGCCTATGGTCACAAGGATATGTAATCAATCAGTTATATGGGGGCCTAAGTTAACTTTTTCAAGTGTTGAGACTAGCAATTCAAGGGTTAATATAGAGCACAATGAGGACTCGATATTTAATAGTTTTGGAGACTTAAGCATCTATAGATTTAATAGATTCGGAGGGTTTGATTCTATTGAAAATGGAGAGAGAGTCGTTTTGGGAGTTGAGGGTTCTGTATATAACGCAAATAGAAGATCAATGAATGCATTCGTTGGGAGATCGCAATCTATCGGAAAACGGCAGAAACATAAACTTGATGGAAAAAATTCATCAGTTGGTAGATTGGTGTTGCGTCCTTGGGATAATGTTTCTTTCAGGTCTAGATTTGTTGGATTGCCAGGCGTTGAAAAAGTTCAGCTTTTTGAATCTGGTGTTAATGCTAGGATAGGCAAGATTTATGGCGGCATCGGATATTTATACGATAAAACCATTAGTAATGTGCATGAGAAAGGATTATCTCAGGTTGGAGTCACAGTTGGAGCAAAATTAACTGAGCATTGGAATTTGAGTGCGTCGCAAGTCTTTAACTTGAAGCGTAGTAACGGCAAACGAAACTTAACAAGAGGATTAAATGCTTCGTATATAGACGAGTGTCTTGATGTGAGGATAGGTTTGTTTAGAGCAAACTTTAACGACAAAGATATCAAGCCACGAACAGGATTTATGTTAGTTATAACATTTAAGAATCTCGGAAATTTTGTAAGGCAAGGCGTTGGATATAACTTTAATTCTCCGATAGGTAGAGTTGCATAAAAGATACACTTTAAAAAAAATTGACAAATATATGTTAGATAAATATATTAAGTTTGATTCTTGTATGGCAAACTGAGTGTATAAATTAGTAGTTTAGGAGTTCAATTATGAACAAAATTTTATCAGCTAGCTTAGCAGCTATTATGCTATCAACAGCAGCTTCAGCAAGTTGCTCATCCATGGGATTCTACACAGGTGCAGCAATCTCAGAAAACTTCACACATAACAAGTATGTAAACGACAAAAAGAATAGACTAAAAGTTCGCGCAAAGATCGGCGCTGATCTATTCGTAGGTTACGGCGGAAAGATCAACGGAACATGCACAACATTTGGCGTTGAATTCCGTGCTGGTTCAATCTTCGGAAAGACAAACTTCAAACCAAACGACACAGAAGAACAAACTTCGTTGAAGACAAAGTATCAATTGGGTTTATTCGCTCTTGTTGGATATGAATTCACCCCAGGTTGGGAAGCGGGTGTCGTCGCTGGTGCTAATGCAACTCAATATGAGCTCAAGATTTCTGAAGACAAAAATTCTGTTGCAAAGAAGAAGGTTAAGTTCCAACCAGAAGCTGGTCTATACGTAAAGGCACAACTAACAGATATGTTCTCACTAAGATTAGACGGAACATATGTCTTTAAAGCAAAAGTTGCATTGCCAAAAGCCGACATAGCTAAAGTCGACCACAAAATTACAAAATACGATACAAAAGGATGGAAAGTCCGTTTGGCCGGTATCTTCAACTTCTAATAGAGGTTGTAACTACTATAGCACCGATATATCATCGGTGCTATCTGTAAAATATATTTCAACTTGTTCTCAAGTATCGAAAGACGTCCTGATAATTAATAAGTTTTAGTAAGAAGAGAGCTAGCAGCTGTGTTTTGTGAGTTAATTGCAATATTGCAACCATGCAAGCGCTGATAGGTATCTTAATTATGTATGTTACAATAACGCGATAGGGTCGATTTTAAACGATATATAAGTATTTTCAAAATGTATATTTTGCATATAAGCATGTGGCTGGAGCGTAGCTTGGTGCTGCAATGCGTAAAAATTGCCTTTATACTAATGTATTAAACATTAATATTTACATAAAGTTATATATGTTATTAGAAATAAAGGGTGTTGTTGATTATATCTGTTTGCGATAACATCACTGTAACGGCAACAGGTTTTTCTTGTGAAGTGAATGAGGTTTGCTTTGACTGTGGATTAATGATTGCGAAATGCTACATAAACTTTAAACTTATTAGCTTCATTGTCAATTATGCTACCAATGTTTATTTAAAGTTTGCAACCTATTAATTTTGTTGTTCTTAATTATTTCTTTGCAAGTTTTTTTGAGCTTTGCTATCTTTTTTAGATAAATTCGAAATTTTAGTTTTTTTAACGTATTTATCTTTGCTTTGTTTAGATAAACTATATTGTTGTTCAGAAAGAATCTATAGATTCTGTAGTTCTTACATATATATACTCATTTAATATATCTTGGTATTGGTTGATTGAATTGCTGTCTTATGCTAAATAAGAGTTCGAACAGTTGTGTTTTTTATAGCTCTTTGTTTAATATATTTTTGTACAGTTTGTATTTGTAATTGAGAGTATGTAAAATGTTTGTTGTATTCTGCTAATTGCATATATAGCAAGTTGATCATAGTATTGTTAAAGTTATTTGATGCATTGTTTGGATTAATTAATAAATTAAAACATAATTCGTTTAACGCAATTAAGTCACGGTTGTCTTTAGTGTAGTCGGTATAGTTGATATACAGAGATGTTCTTTTGCTGCATCTTGAGTACGCTGCTGAATAAATTATGCTTATCAAGTTGATCTTGTGGTTTGATAATATAATATATTGTTTGGTTTTAGTTTTATCTTTGTTGTAATATTTCCAAAATTGTAAACTTGATTGCAGTTTTTGTCGGGTGATAGCTGCTCTATAATATTCAGTAATTCCGTTCTTATTGTGAATTGTATACCATATTTCTTATACAGTATTTCTTGGCAATGTGTTTAGCGTCAAAGTAACTAGTTTTATAAAAGTTTTTTTTGCTGAACATTTGATGTATGAAAAGTAATGGCTTGTGTTTATTGCATATAATGAAGTATACAGCTGTCAATCATACAATTAATTGCAAATAAATATTTTGATTTTTACGATAATGTATATGATCTTTTTCGATGCTTTAATTCGTGTTAAACTATTGGTAATTAAAAAACACGTATATTATTCATGTCCTGCATTGTAAGCAAATACATATTTAGAAAGCTTTTGATTTCATTTATATCGATATCTCCCATTGCGATACTAATGGTATGGCTTGCAATGTCAATGCGTTTTGTGGAACTTATCATAACGGATGATATATCTTTTTCTGTATTTTTTACGTTGATTGTATCAATTATTCCGGATATAGCAGGGACAATTTTGCCAGTATGTTTTCTTATTTCATCGATTATGGTGTTGGCAAAAATGCAGGGAGAAAAAGAGCTTGTTGTTTTAATGACGGCAGGAAAAAGTGATTCCGAGCTTTTTCGTCCGCTTTTATTGTTTGCGATACTTATTACATCTTTGTGCATATATATTCAGACAACAGTTTCTCCTATAGCCCACAAGAATATGGCAACATTACAAGACCAGATACGTACAAGTTTATCTACATCTATAATAAAGCAAGGTAAATTTAACTTAGCTGGAAGTTCGGTTGTATATGTTTCACAGAAAAAAGAAAACTCTATTTCTGATGTTTTTATTTTTAACAACGGGGTTAATGGTATAACTAATACAATAACTGCTAAATCAGGAATAATCGAATATTCTGATAAAAAATTGTTTTTAAATCTTAAGGATGGGAATCGTCTTGAGCTTGATCATACTAATGCAGTCGTGTCTAGTTTGAATTTTAAAGAGTTTATTTATGATGTTAGTGAAATTTTTTCAAGATTTGCAAAGTTTGGAGAAAGTGAGAGCAATTACACGCAGCAAGAGCTTTTGCAAAAGATTAAAGATACAACAGATGTACGGTGGAAAAATATATACAATACGGAATATCATTCCAGGTACCTTCAGCCATTCACAATTTTAATTAATATGCTTATTATTGCATTGTTTATGTTTAACTTTTCAAAGAATCCGAGAAGAATTCAAGGAGCATTTTGTTCTTTTGTTTTTGGGATAGCGAATCAAGTTATATTATTAGGATTGCTAAGGAGTTCTATAAAAGATCCAATTTTTATAAATTTTGCTGTAATTTATATAATAGTTGCTTCATTGGTATTGTATGCTAGGATTGTGAGGTAAAAGATGAAGTTAACTGGAGTCTTATCAAGATACATCATTAAGATTTTTTTTAAATGTGTCGCAGTTGTTATGGTCTGTTTTGGAACGATAGTTTCATTGATTGAGATTATGGAGCTTTCCAGAAGAATGTCGGTTAGCCAGATACACTTTCCCATTCGGAGTATTGTTTTGTTAACAGTAATGAAGACTATTGCAACAATCTCTCATTTTTTCCCATTTGTGGTATTTTTAGGTAGCATCATATTTTTTACAAGAATGCATAGCAAATTAGAGCTGACGGTTATTAAGGTGTCAGGTGTATCTCTTTGGCAGAAAGTCAAAACAATATTGGCTGCAATCTGTATTATAGGTGTTTTTTATATAACAGTGTTTGACAAGATATCATCATATTCTGTTTCGCATATTGGATATATACAAGCTACTTTAAAAGGAGAAATAGCTAGCGAGAAAATTCAAATAACAAGTAGGGGAGCATGGTTAAAAGATAGTTCGCAAAATGAGAGGCTTATTATATATGGAAGGTTATTTGATTCTCAAACAACGACATTAAATCACGTAAAGATCTTTAGGTTTGATAAAGAAAATAGCTTTAAAGATGTAATTTATGCGCATACTGCGACAATAACAAATAAATATTGGATATTAAGTAAAGCTACTATAACGAAAGTTGATGGGACTCAAGAGTTTGCAAAAAGCATAAAATTGCATTCAAATCTAAATTTTTCTAGAATAAATAAAATGGTTTCTGATCCGGCTGGTATTCCTTTTTGGCGCATTCATAGATATATAAGTACGTTGAAAAATGTCGGTTTATCAACAAGCAAATATGAACTTCATTTCTTTATGAAAATAGCTTCAATTGTTCAAATGTTTGCGTTATCTATGCTGGCGATGGCATTTTGCATTAATTATAACTCCAGAAATACAAGGTGGTATGCAATCAAGGTTGCTGTTTTAATATTGTCGGCATTCCCTTTAAATTTTGCTACAAACGTTTTGGCTGCATATGGCGAAAACGGTACACTTAATATGCTTTTTGCTGCTTTTGTGATTCCGATATTTACAGTATGCTCGGCTTTTATATTGCTTAGACGATAGTTAATTTATAGTGATGCTTGCTAATGTCAGCGTTGTTGCTTTGATGCTATTGCGAACTATCAATATAACTATATATTTCAAAAAGGCTTAGGTTGCCATACTATAGCCATTATATCAATTCAGCTAAGCCTTACCTGTCAAGGTTCACTTTATATATCTTCAGTAGGAAAGGGTGTGGCACTGCCACCCTTTTTTCAAAAAAAATATAGTAGTAGGGATATATGGTTGCTATACCGCTATTTCCGCTTGTGTGAAAACTGTTTTGTTGATAGGTTAAGTCGGTGGTATTGTTAATGACACTAGCAAATGCATTTAAAGTATCGTATATTTATTAAAGTTTAGTTTTTTTTGTAACGTTAACAAAATGAAGAAAATTATCATCGGGGGGGGCATTACTAGCAGCCATTATCGCTAGCACTATTTCGATTAATAAACATGTGGATAAGAAAATACAGAATATTGACAAACAGTTAAAAAATGTAAAAAGCGATTTAAAATTTCAAGAAAGTTTTTTACAATGTCACTTTAAAGATTCGTACGTGTTCGAAAAAATATATTCACAAAAAAAATGGGGAACAAACAAGCAAGGCAAGCCGCATTCAGGAAATGGCTCTGTGGTTGAAAATGCATTACCTTATATTGATTATTTGCAAAACTTTATTAATACGCATGACGTAACTAGTATATTAGATGTAGGTTGCGGAGATTGGCAAATCATGAGTTCAATAGATATCCTGCAACATGTTGAATATACAGGAGTTGATGCGAGCAAATACGTTATCGATCAAAACAAAGAGAAATATAATCAAAAAAACGTTAAATTTAAACATATAAGAGACCTTAATGATATAAAAAATATAAAAGGTGACTTGATTGTAATAAAAGAGGTTATGCAACATTGGGATCAGGAGCAGAGCCTGTATTTTATAAATAAAATATTGCCAAACTTTAAAAGAGCGATAATTTGTAACCGTTATTCGTATAGTAAAGAAAAGAATAATAAATCTATAAAGTTAGGTGGTTTTACTTGTATGGATCTCGGAGAATCGCCATATAATCTAAAATTTTCAAACTCATTTATCTATGAAAAAGGATTAATAAAAGGAGAATATTTACAGGTTGTTTTTTGGGAAAACCAACAACAAAACAAATAAGTCATATTCTATGCAAGTGAGTACCACTTCCTCACTTGACCATTTGTTTCATCTAATAGTATTCTTAAGTATATAGGAGAATAAAGTATTAAGCATATGAGACAGTTGTTAGATCCCAAGTTAGATTATATCTTTAAGAACATATTTGGAGTAGAGAAGAACAAGAGGTTATTAATATCATTACTCAATGCAATACTAGACAATAATCCTAAGATAAATGAAGTA
>JAFUQI010000057.1 GCA_017481035.1 Alphaproteobacteria bacterium
AGTAATAATCTAACTAATACAGGTACAGGAACTATAGATATATCTAATATAACAGATCTATCTAAATGGATTAATAGAGGTGCATTTACTCTAGAAGGAGGATCTACCTTTATACTACCTAAGAGTATACCTACTAAGAAGATTAATACATCTATATGGATTAATCCTATAATACTAAATGGTACTGATGATAATCCTGTTAATATAGTTATACCTAAAGATTGTGAATATATAGAAGATATAACAAATATAGACACACCATTAGAAAAGTTAAAGTTATTTACATTAATAAAAGAAGCAACAGGATTTACATTTGGTGAAAATAAGAATAATGTTAAGTTTAGCTGGCAAACATCTATAGATAATGAATATGAATCTGTAGGTGAGTGTTAGTAATATATACACTTTTACATAAAGTTATATGATTGATTTAAAGAGATGCACTGCCACCAAGCCACTGGTTCCACTTACGTGGAAGGTGGCTTAGTTAGGTCGTTGGTACGTTAAGTTTGTGATTGTACTTGGCGCAGCATGCTTTAAATATTGTTCTGTCTGTTTAGTATAGTTGTATAGCTACAGCAACTGATTTTCTTCTTGCTAAAACTTATTGGTTATTATAGTACTTGTTAATATCTGCAATAAAAATAGTTGACAATACTTTGCTTTTACGTTATTATACTGTTCAAGAGGTATTTTTTTTACATTAGTTATTATGAACTTTTTAAAAACATTATTATTTGGTTGCTGTCTGTTAGGTTTTGCAAATGTAAAGGCAACAGAACAGTTTGTTAAAATAGGAGAACCTATTATTTTTGCACGAGGTGAGACCTATGGCATTTACTTACAAGTAATAGATTGTAACAGTAACGAATCGTATAGCGAGGCACAACCATTGTGGACAGATATTCCACAACTTTGCTCAAGTCCTGAATCAGACACATCAATACCAGTCCGTAGCGTAAACGCAGAACCATGGAAAGATAACGAAAAATTGTTCAGTGATTTAAAATTTGAAGATTACGACCAAAAGTGAAATATTAGCGGACGGGATATTCTTTTAACGAATAAACGTTTTGAGAGTTATTGCAGATATAACGAACGGTGATTTTTGTTGTCTTTTTCGCGTTATAGTTTATAATGTTTAAAGTTTATTACAGAACATACAGATAAAAATAGAAAGCAAAAAAGATAACCTATCTGCCACTAGTCACTTTATTACTGGATTCGGAAGCGTTATAGATGGTTTTCTTGCTATATTGATGGCGCCATTGTTCTTTGACAATGGCTCTTCGGTTATACAGTTACTTTCATCGTACTTATCATATTCATTATTGTTTTTAACGGGGCCTATTGGATCTTTGTTGTTTGGGAAAATTTGTGACAAGATACAAAGATCTAAAGTTATAGTTTTTAGTGTTGTTTTAAACAGCTTATTTGTTTTGCTAACAGGACTTATTCCAACATATCAAACAATTGGAATTTACGCATATATTTTATTGATGTTTGTAAGAATAATTCGAGGAGTTATTAGTGGAATAGAATACGCAGGTGCTTTGATCTACAATTATGAAAACTGTTCTCAAACTGCTAAATCGTCGGCTTGGGTAATTTCTTCTGGATGTATTGGAGGAAGCTTTGCGGCTGTATTGTGCTTTTTATCCTGCAAGTTTTCTATATATGATTTCAGTTGGAGAATTCCATATATCATTGGGGGAATTATATGCGTTTTCATTATACCATATTGTTGGAAGATACAAGACCAACCCAAGTATACTTTGCAAGAAAGTAATACATTCTTTTTTAAAGAGATATTAACGTCATATAAAACAGAGACAATAGTTGGAATTGCAATTTGCGCATTATATACAAGCGTTTCGTATTCATCTATGATTTTTGGAGCAAATTTAGTTAAGGAGCTAGGATTTCATATATCTAATGGCATTTTGTTTTCATCTATAAACTTGATGTTTACATCTATTTCAATATATTTATTTGGGAAATTATCTGACGTTATAGGTACTTTGCAACAAATAAGATTATCGATTATATTGATATCAATTCTTATATATCCGTTATGTTGGATTATTTCCGAAAAAAGCAATATTATTTCAGTTGTTTTATATATGTTTTTTACAACATTGTTGAGTTCATTAATAGGAAGTTGCTCTGGTATATTTATTATACAATTGTTTCCTAGAAAATTTCGCTACTCAAGTTTTATACTCATAGATTCAATAGGCACAGCGATAGGAAGCTTAACTCCATTTATGATGCTTTTGTTATCAAATCATTATGGTAAACTTATAGGTTATTCTAGCTGGATCGTAATAATGGTATTATCAGCTGCAATATCTTTGTTGCTACTTCTAAAAAAAACTAACAACAAATAGCGTTTTCCAGACTGTATTCATTGCATTTATAATTAACTCCATGCTATACTGTAATTATAGTTAACAGTTATGTGTTATGATGAATAAAATATATATCACATATTTTATATATATTATTTTTTCTATGTTTGCGATTGAAGCTGCAGATGAAAGTGATAAGCAACTAAGTGAAGCTGCACTTGAACATAAGGCTAAACTAATTGAAGATCATAACATCTACACATTTAACAATGTCTTTAAAAGAGAATTCTTTAATAGAATAGTCAAAGATTGGGTTGATAATTATC
>JAFUQI010000058.1 GCA_017481035.1 Alphaproteobacteria bacterium
CTGTTAGTACTAAAGATAATAATATAAAGGGTAGTATACTAGATGGTATATCTAATACATTAGGTATATCTTTTACAGGTAATATAAGTAATCTTAAGTTTATCAATATCAATGATAGTAGTTTTATATATCTATCTAATATATTATCATCATATAACTATCCTAACTATACACTAGATATATCTCAACTAGGTATAATACCTACTATAGATAGTAGTACTATAAGTACTATTGATACTAAACTTATAATACCTGAAGGATATACTCTTACTGTTACAGGTAATATAACTGTTAATAGTATTTGGGATGTTAAAGGAACTATAAAGGGTAGTAAGATAACATATACTAAAGGATCTAGTAGTAATGTTAAAGGTGGTAATGTTAGAGATAGTATTAGACTTAAGGGAGGTAAGATAGTGTTTAACTAAGAGAAAGCCTATCTATAGGCTTTCTCTTGTGTGGGGGGGGGAGGGGCTTACGAAGTGATGGTGTTTTGGTTGGGCTGTTGATATGTTAAGTTTGTAATGTTGCAAATGCTACATAAATCTATATGGCGTTAATTAATTGTCAACACCATAAGAAAATACATGTCATTATATTAAAAAAAAATTATAGCGACGCCACTTTCTTTCTTACTGAAGATTATAGCATTATGTAAGTGTAATATTTTACACATATACTGATTATATAGATAAGGCGATGATTAATCAGGAAACTGGAGTAATGCTTTATGGTACCGATAGAAATATTACTGCAAACTATAAATGAATTATTAACACTTTTTGTTAATACCGAAACAAGTACCGACATAATATCAGCTACATTTTATATGTTAAAATATAGCTGACACCTTTATATAGAACGCAATTAAAAGTTAGTTAAAACTGCATCTATATTGAACTTTATATAATACTTATAATTAACCGTACATACTTTCGAATATAGCATTGATATCGACATTATTAGCTTCATCTCCAAGTGCACTTTTTATTAGTTCTAAAGCATCTTCTTTTTCAACATCTTCTGGCATTTTTTCAAACGAAAACTCGATTAAATTTTTTAACGTTGGCGAGGAGCTGCCGCGCAAAAATTCTTGTATAGCATCATTTGATTCATTTTGACCTAATTCAATTCCATTTAAAAGTTTTTTTACAGTCGGTTCAAACTCTACCATTTTAACTTTATCTTCTACATCACTAATCTTTAAGCTGTTATCGCTTAAAGCTTGGTATATATCGGCTGCACCTGTCATACCACAATTGTATGCATATTCTACTAGACCGTAAAACGAGGGATCTCCTTCTTTTAGAAAGTCGTCTAGGTTTCCTATAAATTTACTATTTTCAAGTTTTTCCTTATTGTTAAAAAACTTTTCAGCTATTGGTCTGTAAACTTCCATCAAGCGTTCGTTTATATATTTATCAGTATATTTCTCACTGATATTATTATTCGGATCTTTTATATAGTTTATAAACACTAGTTGAACAACGTCAAGCTGCATAGTTTGCTCACCTTCTCTTTCGGACATAAACTTATCTAAATTATTTTTGTCCTCTCCAAAGAATCTTTCTGCAGCTTTTTTCAAGTCAACCGCTGTATTATTATAAACCTCACCTATTGTTTCGGTTTGTATACCAGGCTCAATATCTTGTAAAGAAGTGTCAACTGGTGCGTTTAGTGTTTCTTGATCATTTAGATCAGACACTTCATTTGCCATAGCGCTAAGAGTTACGCAACTTAATGTCAATAATAATTTATTTGATAATGTTTTCATATTCTAATACTCATAAAAAAGTACTCTTACTTATAAGTATAAAGTAGCTTTTGTATTTAGTCAATACTTTTCTGCGCAATATATTTACCAATATAAAAAAACTATTTTTTAGTTTTGTTGTTCTTTCAAAAAACCGCCAGATCTTATTGTTTCTATATGATCGCATAATCCATTTTGATTTACATCTATAAGCACACCACAAACTGTTGCTTCTTTTTCGGCAGGTCTCATTCTTGCATAAGCATCTACTTTTGACGTAAATCGTTTTATAGGAGATTCTTCGTGCATCCCAATACAAGAATCATAATCTCCGCACATTCCGCAATCAGTAAGATAACCGGTCCCTTTTTGCAATATCTGTGCGTCAGCTGTCGGAACATGCGTATGGGTTCCAACAAGTGCTGTTATTTTTCCGTCAAGGTATCTTGCCATTGCGACTTTCTCGGCAGTTGCTTCTGCATGAAAATCAATAAAAATAGCATCAATATTATTTCCCAATACATAGCCATTTATTTGTTCTGGAATAACTTGAAAAGGATCATCATTTTGTTCTAAAAACAACCTACCAATAGCATTTATAACTAATACTTTCTTATTTAAAAAAGGAACATCAAATACTTGCATTCCTCTTCCTGGAGTTCCCTTTGGATAATTAATAGGGCGAATTAATCTCTTTTCCCTATCAAAAAGTTGAAGATTATCTTTTTGATCAAATGTATGGTTTCCGAGGGTAATTGCGTTTACACCAATATCGAAAAATTGATCGCAAATACGCTGCGTTATTCCAAAGCCATGAGCAGAATTTTCACCATTAACAATAACAAAATCTATGTTGAGTTTTTTTTTATTTGTCGCAATATAACTTACAAGAGCATCTCTCCCGCTTTTCCCAACAACGTCTCCAAAAAAAACTATTCTCATAATATCACGTCCTTCAAAGCATCTTCATTAATCGTTATCTGAGACATAGACCTCAAATAGTTCATCTGTTTTTGTAACTCCTTAGATTGCTTTTCATTTTTTATTTTTGCTTTTACTTCTTCATCAGTAATAGCTTTGCTACAAGGTGTAAAGCTACTTGCATCAAATATAATTATAAATGCAGAGCTATTATCTGGAGCTGATATAACGACTGGCTTCTTCTGTGAAATTGATTCATCTATAAGCTGCCTATAAAAAGGGGCAGGATTTTGTATTTCTTGCTGTTCAAACTTTATGCCTATTTCGTTACATTTATTTTTTATAGATTCGACATCTTGTGTTTCTGCTATATCGTTAATTTTTGATTTAAACTGTTCTTGCTCTTCATTTGTTGCCAATGGATCAGTTTGAGCCATAGCGTGGAAAAATTTATATATCTTTTGTTTTTGCCCAGTTTCTCTTGGGTTTGCCTTGTCATGTAATTTGATTAATATGTAGCCATTTTTTGTTTCTATAACGTTTGTAATAGTTCCAATATTCATGTTTGATATTACAGGTCTAGCTTCTTCTGGTATTTCTTTGATATCAGACCAATTTTCAGAGTTTAATTTTTCGTTTTGCAATATCTCAAATATAACCTCAAAGCTAAAACCATTATCAATAAGTTGCTTAATATCTAATGCATCATTTTTAGTCTTAAAGTTCAGTATAGAGACTTGATATCTTGTCTTTAGATTTTGGTCTGCTATATGCTTTTTGGTATCTTTTATTTCGCTTTGTGTTGGTTCATATTCCTGTGTTAATGACTGGGCTACAACTGGATACACCAACTGCGATTCTATGTGTTCTTTGAATGAGTCTTTTGTAATACCATATGACTTAAGTTGTTCGACTATTTCATCTACTGTTGCATTGTTGCTATTTGCAATACTCTGAAGTGCATTCTTGATATCCGATTCAGAAGCCTCGCTTTGAATAACTCTTGAGCATTGTTTTAAAATCCTTTGTTTAATTAAGCTTTCCAAGATTGGTTTAACCAAAAGTTTAGCTGCATTCTTAGTCGTTTCATCCATCTTGCCATTTTCGTAAAGTTTTTTGCCTGACAAGAAAAATACTAGTTTTATAGAATTTAAAATATCGATGTTAGTAATATTTACGCCATTTATATTTGCAATATTAATAACTGTTTTAACATCCCTTGGTGAAGTATCGTTGCTTTGAGATGTTTTTGAGTTTATTTTTTTTGTTGTACTCATGTGTTCTATGAGGCTTTTCTTTCCCGCGTTAATAATATTTTTTGGTTTTTTCTGATAATATACAAATGACTCATCTTGAGTGCTCCAATTTTTTCTTATTTTTTGATCATTAGCCAATGCATAAGACAAAATAGTTGTAGATACAATTAATGCTGTATATCTAAATAGCTTCATTAAAGATGCAAATAAAATATATGCTTATTAATAAGTGTATCATAACTGTAAATTCCGTTAAAGCGAGAATAGCAGGCACCATCAATTCAGCTAAACCTTACCTGTCAAAGTTCACTTACGTAGATGTATATATTATCAGCAATAAAGGATTATAGTACTGCCACCTTTTTTTCAAAAAAATATAGTAGTAGTATTATATAATTGTTTATAGGTATGGTTGCCGTACTATAGTAGTTATATCAAGAAAGCTTATATATATGATAATTATTGCGTTGTGCATAAGCAGGCGGCTGGCAGGCTGCCGAAGTGACGTATGGGTGCATCCTGCTATTTTGATTGCGGTTATATATGTTGCGTTATGACGTGCAGCAAATTTTATGTTTATTTTATGCTCGTTTGTTATAAGTTTGATATATCAATAATCATGCTGCTCTTAGCCTACGCCGCAGAAGCGGGCTTAATGATGATAAATGTTATAGGATGCTTCTTTTTTCATAAACCGGCCGCGGAAAATACGCTGGGCGCTGCAGGCTTATGTGGCTTGTTTGGTTGATTTGTTTTGTTTGAGGTACTACAAAATTTGTGAGTATTCTATGGTTTCCTGATGTAGTATAGCCATTAGGTTAAGGAAGAATATATAATGCTAGTTATTGCGTTGTGCATAAGCAGGCGGCGCCCCGCGCCATTCCCGCCGCCTGCTTTAATATATTGTTATCATGATGCTTGCTAACGTTAGTATTGTTGCTTTAACATAAATTGATAATATATCAATTGCGAACCATCAATATAACTATATATTTTCAAAAAGGTTTATGTTGCCATGTTGTTGCTATTATATAAATGAAGCTTATATACAGGAACTTTTATGTGCCGTATTATACATAAGCCTACTGCATAAATTGCGCGTGGAAGCGCCTGATTAAATATATAGACCTATATGTTTATGAAGAAAAATGATTTTCATATAACAGTTTTCTACTTTTTGCTATGCAAAATGTGACTACCAATACGCTAACATGATCTTTGTGCTTGAAGTTAATCCAACTGGCAGTGCACTATAAATACCTATATTTTTGTATTTTTTTGCTTATACATTAAATCTAAAGTGCATTACATCGCCATCTTGCACTGCATAATCCTTACCTTCTAAGCGAAGCTTTCCAAGCTGTTTTGCTTTCTGTTCTCCTTCGCATTCTATGTAATCTTTCCAAGATATTGTTTCAGCGCAAATAAAACCGCGTTCAAAATCTGTATGTATAACGCCGGCAGCCGCTGGTGCCTTTGTTCCTTTTTGAATTGTCCATGCCCTTGCTTCTTTTGGACCGATCGTAAAGTACGTTTGCAATCCAAGCAATTCATATCCAGTGCGAACAACCAAGTCTAAACCTGTTGACTGCATTCCTAGATCATTGAGAAATTCGCGTTTATCTTCTTCCGAATCAAGACAAGCTATTTCTGCCTCTATCGCAGCAGATATTTTAACTACTGGTGAATTGCCAGCTTTTTTCTTGACTGATAAAACATACTTATTATCTTCATTTAAAAGTTCTGTTTCTGAGACGTTGCAAACATATAGCATTGGTTTGGTGGTTAGTAACTGCAATTGCTTTAATATAAGTCTTTGGCTTTCATTTACCTTTGTTTCTTTTGCGGGGTGTCCGCTATGCAAAACATCTGCGACTAAATTTAAAACCTCTAAAATCTCCTTTGTTTGCTTGTCGCCTGCCTTTGCTTTTTTGCTTAGATTCTGTATTCGGTTATCAACACTTTCCATATCAGCAAGAAGTAATTCTGTTTCTATAACATCTATATCTGATACCGGATCTACCTTTCCGGAAACATGTGTTATGTCATCGTTGTCAAAACATCTTACAACATGAAGGATAGCATCTGTTTCTCTTATGTTTGCTAAAAATTTGTTGCCAAGCCCTTCACCTTTGCTAGCTCCTTCAACAATCCCGGCTATATCCACAAACTCCAGTTGAGCAGGAAGTATTTGTTTTGATCCGGCTATTTTGGCAAGTTCAACCAATCTAGCATCTGGAACAGCGATACGTCCGACATTAGGTTCTATTGTACAAAAAGGATAATTTGCTGATTCAGCCTGTGCTGTTGATGTTAAAGCATTGAACAACGTTGACTTGCCAACATTTGGTAAGCCAACAATTCCACAGTTAAAACCCATATTATTTTATTTTGTGTTCTTTAAAAATAACGTGTTTGCGTGCTTTCGGGTCGTATTTTCTCATTTCTAATTTTTCTGTCATTGTGCGAGGATTCTTTTTGGTTACATAAAAATAACCCGTTCCTGCCGTACTTAATAATTTGATGCTGATAACTGGACCTTTTGCCATGGCTATATTCCTTATTAATCTTTATGAAAATACTTGGAGCGGGCAAAGGGATTCGAACCCTCGACCCCAACCTTGGCAAGGTTGTGCTCTACCACTGAGCTATACCCGCTAATGTTTAAATTTTATATCATAGATCTACAAATAGTCAAGATATATTTTTTATACGCTTCATCCATTCCATCACAACCAAACAAGCCAACATATTAGTTGGCTCTCTCTTATTTAAACACTATCTTACCTCCTTTAGTTCTAATACTACTTCTAACATTACCACCTTTAACATTACTACTAGATCCTTTAGTATATGTTATATTACTACCCTTTGTAGTTCCTTTAACATCCCAAATACTATTAA
>JAFUQI010000059.1 GCA_017481035.1 Alphaproteobacteria bacterium
AGGATAATTTTTATCATGATAATTTTTATCAAGACGTAATGTACCATATTTGTCTATTATAACATTACCATTGTTAGTAAATGTATTATAACAGTCTAATACAAAATAATTTCTATCAGTATAGTCTGTTAATAACTTTAATGTATAATCTTCATCAATAGTTACTGTATTCTTAGCTATCTCATGTTTACCTCTATTACTATTAAACACATATGTATTATTATTTTTCCAATAGTTATAATCTGTTTCTGTAGGAACAGATGGTGTACTACCTATAGTTATAGGATTAGTTACTTCTATAGGAGCTGCATATAAAGATATACAGCTTATAGCACTTATACATAATAATGATTTCTTAATGTTAAACATCTTTCTTACCTCCTTTGGTATAAAACTTTTATTAATAAACATTATAGCATAAATCTGATAGCAATGTAAATTATATATATAATGAGTATTTGATGGATGTAATACAAACATTCTTTGGGAGAATGTATACTATTAAAAAGGATTGAGTTTTGGATATAGTCATATCATACTAAGGCTTATTGTTAATACCTTTAGTTATGGTCTATTGTTATCTGTTGATCTTTTTTATATAATATGCTCTGAATATTAGCATAGGAATTTTTAATGAACTCCGTTTTACTAGATTCAGAGGATATTTTAAGGTTATATAAAAAAATGGTTCAGGCAAGGCTTTTTGAAGAAAAGGCCGCTGAACTGTATACGCAAGGACATATATCTGGTTTTTGTCATTTGTATATTGGGCAAGAAGCAGTTATTGCAGGTGTATTTTATAATATGAAAGCTCAAGATTCTTCGATAACAAGCTATCGAGATCATGCCCACATGCTAACATTTGGAGTTGAAGCTGTATCAGTTATGGCTGAACTTTGCGGCAAGGCTATAGGCTGTTCGAAAGGGAAGGGCGGTTCAATGCATATGTATAGCAAAGAACACAACTTTTACGGTGGAAATGGAATAGTAGGAGCGCAAGTTCCCTTGGGAGCAGGACTCGCGTTCGCTCATAAATATAAGAAAGACGGAGGTATTTCTTGGACTTTCTTTGGAGATGGAGCTGCAAATCAAGGTCAGGTTTATGAGACTTTTAATATGGCATCGCTGTGGAAATTGCCGGTAGTTTTTGTGTTGGAAAATAACCATTATGCTATGGGAACGGCCGCTAGAAGAGCTGTTTCTGGTGAGAGTCTTAAGACTAGGGGAGAGCCTTTTGGGATAAGAACAATACTTGTTGATGGAATGAATCTTTTTGATGTTATCGAGAAGTCAAAAGAAGCAGAGGAGTTTGTTCGTTCAGGTAATGGCCCTATCATTATGCATGTTGATACATATCGTTATAGGGGGCACTCTATGTCAGACCCAGCAACATATAGGACAAGGGAAGAGGTCGATAATGTCAAGAAGACACGAGACCCTATTATATATGTTAGGAACAAACTTATAGATGAATATAAGATAGATCAAAGTATGCTGGATTCTATTGACGAAGAAATAGCAGACAGGATTGAAGATGCGGCAAATGAAGCTATTAAAGCTCCATTCCCAGACTTACTAGAATTAGAAACGGATGTGATAGTATGAGCGATACATTAACAGTAAGGCTAGCATTGCGAGATGCTATGGCAGAAGAAATGAGACGAGACTCGTCTGTTTTTTTGATGGGGGAAGAGGTTGCATATTATAATGGTGCGTATAAGGTCACTCAAGGGCTTCTAGCAGAGTTTGGAGATGATAGAGTCATAGATACACCAATAACAGAATATGGATTTGCTGGTATAGGTGTTGGTGCTGCTATGTCTGGACTTAAGCCAATAGTTGAATTTATGACGTTTAACTTTGCTATGCAAGCAATAGACCACATTATAAATTCAGCCGCAAAAACACTTTACATGTCTGGAGGACAAATTAAATGTCCAATAGTCTTTAGAGGACCAAACAGTGTTCCAAGAAAAGTTGCAGCTCAACACTCTCAATGTTTTGCAAGCTGGTATGCGCACTGTCCTGGACTTAAAGTCGTATCACCATACACATCAAGAGAAGCAAAGGCTCTTTTAAAAGCAGCAATACGTGATGAAAATCCAGTTATTTTTCTTGAGCATGAAATGCTTTATGGCAAATCATTCGAGGCACCAATGGCTGATGAAATTATGCCTTTAGACAAGGCTGTAGTTGTAAAGGAAGGATCCGATATAACGTTGACTGCATTTTCTATTTCTGTTGAGTACGCGCTAGAAACAGCAAAGATTCTAGAAGAACAAGGAATTTCAGCAGAGGTTATCAATTTGCTTTCTCTAAGGCCAATAGATACAGAAACCATCTGCGAATCTGTGCGAAAAACGAATAGAATTATCAATATCGAAGAGGGATGGCTATCATGCGGTATAGGATCTGAGATAACTTCAATAGTAGTAGAAAATTGTTTTGATTACCTAGATTGCGAACCAAGAAGAGTTGCTATTGCAGATGTTCCTATGCCTTATGCAAAGAACTTGGAACAACTAGCGCTTCCAGATCCGAAAAAAATAGCTCAGATGGCAAAAGAAATGATAGGGAAATAAAAAGGAGTTTTTATGAATATAAAGAGATTCTGTGAATTTAAAAATTTCATCAAAGAAAATCAAAACGTTAAACGTTGTATCATCAGATGCGATCTAAACCTTCCATCGGATGTCGAGGATCTATCTAGAGTATACGCCGTTAAAGATACGATCCATCAAGTAGCCAAATTGGGGCTAGATATCATGATCATTTCGCATTACAAACGCCCAAAAATAGACGATATAATTAACCCTAAGTTTTCTCTCAAGAATATAATTGAAAGCGTTTCTAATGTTTTAGAAATGGATGTGTACTTTGAAAAAAGATCTTTGTTTGACATAGAACCAAAGGATATAAATCATAGGATTACTTTAATGGAAAACCTAAGATTCTATGAAGGAGAGACAACTGATGATGAAGAGCTAGCAAAGAGATTAGCTATGTTTGGAGATGTTTATATAAACGATGCATTTTCGGTATCTCACAGAAAACATACGTCAGTTCACGCAATAACAAAACATCTTCCATCGTTTGCAGGTATTTCGCTTGAAAGAGAAATTGACGGAATATCAAATGTTACAAACGATATAAAACGTCCGTTTACTGCGATAATCGGAGGATCTAAGGTTTCTTCTAAAATAGATGTTTTGAAGCAAATTTCGCAGACATCCGATAACCTTATTATAGCTGGAGCCATGGCAAATACATTCTTAGCGTCAAAAGGATACGACCTCAAAGAATCTATGGTTGAGGCTGAATATATCGAAACTGCGAAAGAAATTATGGCAAATTCAAAGGCAAAGATAATATTGCCAATAGATTTTCTATCATCAATATCTATAGAAAAAGATGGTACACAGTGCGATTTAGATTCAATACCAGACGGACAAGCATGCTTTGATATAGGGTCGAAATCAATTGATAAAATTATAGAAATTCTATCACATTCAAAAACACTTCTTTGGAACGGAGCACTTGGAGCATTTGAGTTTTCAAACTTTAATACATCATCTAATATAATCACAAAACATATAGCTGAACTAACTGAATCAGGAGAACTGATATCTGTTATTGGAGGTGGAGAAACAATAGCTTCAATCGGAAACTACAAAAAAAACATGACGTTTGTATCAACTGCTGGCGGAGCGTTCCTTGAGTTTGTTGCTGGGTATAAACTGCCTGGTATAGATGCATTGAAAGTAAAAACTTTTAAAAATTAATTGGTTAACATATAACATATCAACCAATAAAATACGCTCCCTTAACTTCGCAAGAAGATAAAAACAGCCATAGTATAGCTGCTTGTAGCTTATGGAAAACATATAGTTATTTGGATTAACGTATTGTTGATAGTTATAATACTTGTTAATGCTAGTATTATCCTTATCGTTGCAATATTGGAAGACATTATGAGTAACTATATATATTTTCAAAAAGGCTTAGGTGTGTGATCGATACTATGGCTGTTATATATCGAGGAAGCTTGTATGTATGATAGTTATTGCGTTGTGCATAAACAAACGGCGGGAGAGGCGCGGGGCCCCGCGTACTATTTCGATTGCGGTTGTATATGTTGTGATGTGATGTGCGACAAATTTTATGTGACATATTAATAAACATGCTGCTCTTAACCTACGTTCAGAAGCGTGTTTAATGATAATAAAATGTTATAGGATACTGCTTTGTTTATAAGCAAGAT
>JAFUQI010000060.1 GCA_017481035.1 Alphaproteobacteria bacterium
CAGGATTTACATTTAAAGGTAATACATCTAATGTATCATTTATACCTACAGATAAATATACTCTATCTAATATAGCTTCTAATAGTAGTGTTAATACAAAAGGTAATACACTATCATTACCTCAAGAAGGTATAGATACTACTATTAACTTTAATATAAAGATCTCTAAAGGTAAGAAGGTTACTATAACAGGATCTAAACCTTTATATATAGATAGTAATATAAATGTATATGGTAGAGTTATATTCAATACTCCTGTTAAAGGTAAGGGTAGTATTACTATATATCCAGGAGGATCTTATAGATGTTCTAAACCTATAGGTATTAAGGTTATTAATAAAGGAGGTAAGATAGTGTTTAAGTAAGAGAAAGCCTATTTATAGGCTTTCTTTTGTGTTGGGGGGGTGTTGGTTGGTAATACAACCAATCAAATACGCATAGGATGTAGATGAGCTAACGATAAAATACCGTAGATAACAATGTTTAATCAACTATTAATTTTCTAGCAGTTTCCAATGCTTCATTATTGATTGATTTTCCTGAAATCATTCGAGCTATCTCTTGAAGTTTATCTGATTCAGACAAAATCTCAGCATTAACAACGGCTATTGATTTTTGAAAACTTTTCTGTATTTTTATATGTTGATTTGATTTGGCTGCAACCTGAGGAGAGTGAGTAATTGAAATTACTTGTATCGTTTCGGCAAGGTTTCTCATCTCGATTCCCATTGAATATGCGGCTAATCCACCTATACCAATATCAATCTCGTCAAAAATTATCGTTTTGGCGTTGAGGGTTTTGCCGACTACAACTTTTAAAGCAAAATTTAATCTGGCTAATTCACCTCCAGATGCTGTAGTTTTAATCGAATTAAATACTGAAGATGTGTTATTAAAATTTGCCATAAAGTCTATAAAATTTTTGCCTTCCTGTGTTTCAACACTATCCGACTCTGCAACAAATATCTTAAAAACTGCATTTTGAAGCATAAGCTTTGGTAAAAGTTCATTTATTAAGTTTGAGAGATGTTCCGCGGCCTGAGCTCTATAGGAAGTTAGAATTCCTGCATATTTCTCGTATTCTGTTTTTGCCTTGTCGTAATCATCTTGTAAGCTATTTAGTTTGTCTGAAAAGTCTTTGGAAATATTTAATTTATTTTTTATTTCAAGTAAAAATTCATACAATATACCAGGCGAAACGTTATACTTTCTTGCAAGTGTACGTATCGTTGACAATCGATCATCTATTTCTTGTAGCTTTTTAGTGGCGTCTTCGCCTTCAGATGAGATTGACAGTAACTCTGATGAAATATCTGCTAATTCGATTGATATCGCGTCAATTCTTTCGCTTAAGCTTGCTATAGAAACATCATCGACCCTTGACAGGTATTTTGATATCAATGCAAATTTGTTGTCAGCATTTATTGCATTCATTATATCTGCAGATCGCTTAATTGCCTCAATATTAGATGAAAGTTTTGCAATTTTTATTCTTGATTCAAGTAAAGTTGTTTCTTCATTTATTTGTATATTCGTATCTTCCAATTCTTTTGCTGCTTGCAAAAAATATTCCTTATCGCGTTCAATTAATTTTGCATCATCTTTTATTTTTTGAAGTTCTTTTTCTATATCCTTTAATGTAATGAACGTATTTCTAACTTTGTTTAATACATCTAGAGAATCCTTATTAATCGAACTCATAAATCTATCCAACAAAATAAGTTGATCTTCGCTTTTTCTTATTGTGTCAAGTTGTCCTGTTATATCTACGATATCGTTAAAAATCTCTTTCAAATGCTTAACACTTGCGTTAAGTTCGTTTATATACACTGAAGATTTGCCGTTTTTGTCTATAACCCGTTTTATTGAGTGTATTGGATTTCCAATGCTATCATATTGATCTTTAAAGCACAGCTCTACAGATGTTGTTAAATCTTTGTTTTTTTGTATATCCTTGCTAGATAAATTTCCAAAACAAAATTTTATCGCATCTATGATAATTGATTTTCCAGCACCAGTTTCTCCTGTAATCACATTAAAATCTTTCGAAAAATTTACTTCTAATTCGTCTATAATTATAAAGTTAGTTATCGATATTGTTGTAAGCACAAGAGAATCTCAGGCACATTATAATACAAAAACATTTTACACAATTTACATGTTTCCATGCAATTTTCTTCATCACAATAAATGCCACCTGTAAAGCTGGCACTAACAAGCACCTTAACAACTAATAAGTTTTAGTAAGAAGAAAAACCAGTCGTTGCATTGATAATGATAAACTTCTAGATACCTAAACAATACAAGCGTTGATAGGCATTACGATAACAATGTATTGATAGCATGTGGCGTCAAGCGCCATTCACAGCCGCATGCCTATGCGCGATACAATAAATCGATATACTAGCCATAGTACCAACATCTTACCTAAGCCACCTTAACTTCGTAAGAAGTGAACCAGTTGCGGTCGCAGCGCGACAGCCGTACTACAACAACTATATATAAACAAACATATAAGACTACTACTATATTATTTTTGAAAAAGTATTGTAGTATCACATCGTTTCTTACTGATAATATATAACATTATGTAAGCTTAATGTTTAATGCGTCTCGGTATAGGACGATATTTAAAGCCGGCCGCGCCTCGCGTATTTTCAGCGGCCGGCTTATGAAAGAATAAGCATCCTATAACGTTTTATAATCATTAAGCATGCCGTGAAAATGGCGCTTTGCGCCGCATGCCTATGCATAATGCAATAATTACAACACGTTATAATTAGCCTGACTATAGTGATTTTCATTGTTTTTGTTAACTGTACCATTAAGACAGTGTAAAACTACTATATCAGTAGTTTTACATTACAATTAATTTGCCATTTTTAATACGAACGATCTTATCCATCTGCGTCGCAAGTTCAACATTATGTGTTGCAACTAATAAAGATGTTTTTTTGTTTTTAAGAATTTTGATGAAAAGTTCAAATATTTTAGATGCGTTTTCTGGATCTAAATTTCCAGTTGGCTCATCTGCAATCACGAGTTTCGGATCATTAGCTAAACTACGAGCTATTGCTATTCTTTGACGTTCACCACCTGAAAGTTGATTTGTCTTATGATTAAGCCTGTGACTCATGCTAACTTCACATATAAGTTCCTCTGCTTTTTTCTTTGCATTTTTAAAGGTTTTGCCATTAATTATCTGGGGCATTATAACGTTTTCCAAAGCTGTAAAGTCTGGAAGCAAGTTATGAAATTGATACACGAATCCTAATGTGTTGCAACGTAATTTTGTCTTGTCATTATCAGACATTTTTTTTGTATTTATTCCATTAAAGATTACATCACCAGACGTTGCTGAATCTAGAAGTGATGCAATATGTAAAAGCGTCGATTTTCCAGATCCGCTTTGTCCAAGAAGAGCTAAACTTATTCCTTCTCTTATTGATAAGTTTACACCATCTAAAATCTGAATTTCTGTAGCAGCGGTCCTATATGATTTTTTTATATCTTTTAATTCTAATATCATGGTAAGTTTCCAAGTTTTTTTAGCATTTCTAATGCCGCTACAGTTTCTGCTTCTTTTTTAGATCGGCCTGTAGTAACTATCTCAGAACCTAAAGCTGTAAGTTGCACAGTAAATGTCAGCGAATGCTGAGGCCCATTCATTGATATCACTTTATATTCCGGCAATTCTCCGCTCTTTTTTTGAACAATCTCTTGCAATCTTGTCTTTGGTTCTTGGAGGTTTTCTTGATAGCTTAATAATATATTTTGCCACATATTTAAAACTATCGATTTTGCCGTATTGTAATCAGAGTCAAGTAATATTGCTCCAATAATAGCTTCCATCGCATCTGCAAGAACAGTTTTGTTATTTTTTAATTCTTTGTGAGCTGTTTGTATCTTTTGATGTATACCAATACGTGTAGCTACTTCACAACAAGAATCAGCACAAACCGCAGCCGCGTGACGTCTTGATAGTTTGCCTTCTGGTTCCTTAAATTTATCATAAATATACTCTGCTATAATCAGTCCTAAGACTCTATCTCCAAGGAACTCTAAACGTTCAAAATCTTTTGATTTCTTTATGCTGGAATGATGTAACGCAGCAGAAATCAACATTTTGTCTTTAAATGTATAATTTAAATTATTTTCTATGGTTTTCATTTTATCAATGTTGGAATGCGCTCATATCTAATCGAAAATGGCCATTTTAAAACTTCGAACAATGAACAGCTAGACGAAAAGAATATAAGTTCTGCGCGTCCCATAATTCTATCTTCAGGAACATAGCCGACACCTTCCAAAACGCGGCTATCCTTTGAGTTATCTCTATTGTCTCCCATCATAAAATAGTGTCCTTCTGGGACATAGTACGGACCAACGTTATCTAACATACCTTTTCCAAACTCTTCTCTTTTGATCATTACATGTTCTCCTCCGTCTGGAAACTTTTCTGTATACTTTTGATAAACGGTATATTGTCCTCGATCTATAATTGAAAATTCCCCTTCTGATTTTAATTCAACAGGCTTGTCATTAATATGCAAAACTCCTTGTATGATCTCTATTTTTTCTCCAGGCATACCGACTATTCTTTTGACGTAATTGTTGTTGTTATCTAAAGGATTTCTAAAGACAGCAACATCTCCTCTTTGTGGTTTTTTGAATCCTAAAATTCTTTCTTTTATTTTTGGAAGTGGAAATGTAAAGTTACCTATCCTAAATGAATCATTCGAGTATCCATAGCAGAATTTATTAACTACAAGAAAATCACCAACAAGCAATGTCGGTATCATTGAGCCAGAAGGAATTTTAAATGGCTGATAAAGAAAACAACTTATAGTAACGAACGTTCCGATAACTACTATCCATTCCTTTAGATTTTTCCATATCTTTTCTTTGAAATTATGCATCGACATTTTTATGTTTAATAATCTATAAAATTATTTTAACATTCATTTAATTTTCAGCAAGTTTTTTATCAAACCTTAAAGCCTATATCATTCTTTTTTGAAAGCACTAAATCAATGTACAAGTTATAATACGCCAACAAAAAATAATATTTAGTGTATGTTTATTCAATATAATAATTTTATCATTAACTTAAATGAACAATATTTAATACAGAAATAAACCTGCCGCAAACGTTTATGCAAAAGCAACAAACTTGCTTTTGCAGAGTTCATCGATTAGACTCTTATATATGATGCTATTTATAATGCTATATGTTGCTTGTAAAGAAAATTATTTTTTTTATATTAATTTCATTTGCATCTTTTTGTTATGGTAGCTTGCTGTGCGATGAAGAATCAGAGATATTTTTAACCGATATTGTAAATGAGTTAAAAGGTGCACTAAAATACAAGCAAAAAATAAATATATATATTTTAAACGACAAAACACTAAATGCAGCAGCAACTGAAAATGGTGATATTGTTGTAAATGCTGGAGCAATTATAAATTGCAAAGACGTCAAAGAGCTAATAGCTATACTAGCTCACGAAGTTTCTCACATTTCCGGATGCCATATAGCTAACTTCTCATCACATATCAATACATTTTCAAAAGCAGGACTCGTTCCGGCTGTAATTGGAGCAATCGCTTCTGTCGTTGCAGCAAATCCAGCACCTTTGATGTTCGGAGCAATGACTGGAGAAACTGTAACCCAAAAACTTGCCTTTAGCAATCTTAGACAAAAAGAAAACATAGCAGATACCAAAGCTGTTGAGGCGGTTACGATTTTGGGATGGCCAGTAATGGAAGGATACGTAACACTTTATGAAAAATTTGAATCTCAATCTATAATGTATAATGAATACTTTTCAACACACCCACTATCAAGTTCAAGATTGTCAAAAGCAAAAAATGCAGCCCAGAAGGAAAAACAGAAAAATTTTTCAACTGAATCTCAAAATAAAATCAAACATCTGGAAGAGCGCTTTAAAGTTATAAAAGAAAAAATCAAAGCATTAACCTTATCACCTGAAGAGTCGTTTCAGCTATATAACAAAACAAACGCAAATGAATATGCAAAGGCTATATCATTATATATAAACAAAAAATATACAGACTCTATTGGCATATGCGATAAGTTGCTAAAAAACTCACCGACTAATTTTATACATATAGCAGAAATCAAGTGCTTAAACATGATAGCAACAAATCAGACGAAAGAGGCTCAAACATTTGCTTACAAAACACTGCAAAATTCAAAAAGACATTATCGCGATTTGGGAATGATATTCGCTGAAACTATCATACAAAACAACAATACAAAGTTATTAAAGTTTGCAATATCGTATATTGAAAAGCTAAGTAACATATACAGCGATGATCCATCAATTATTAATATGCTTGGGAACCTGTATTCAATATCCAAAGAAGATGACAAATCAAGCTTATGCTTGGCAAAAACATATATGATGATAGGTGATATAGAAACAGCAAAAGTTCATGCCAACAAAACGTTAAAATCGCCTAAAAGCCAAATAAAACAACAAGCTATGGACATTTTAAATGAAATATCACAAATGCAACAGGCTGCGTAAAGAACTAAGAGGAGTGGCTAAATATATCATAGTTTTCTCCAACCATAAGATCTAATTTTATCCTTGTGCTTAGAAAGTAAAAACAAGCCTTTGCTATATCTAAACGATTTTCTCTAACCAGCATCGAATCTAGAATATCCTTAATCTTATGAAGATAAAGAACATCATTTGCCGCATACTGTTTTTGTTCTTCCGTTAAATCTTGTTTGCCCCAATCTGTACACGTTTGTTCTTTGCTAATCTCGATATTTAATAATTCTTTGCAAAGCTCTAAAAGGCTGTGTTTTTGCGTATATGTCCTTGATAGTTTTGAGGCAATCTTTGTGCAATATACGTTAGTAGTCATAAATCCAAGATATTTAAAGATCATCATCATATCAAACCTTGCATAATGAAAGATTTTTAAAATCGAATTGTCTTCAAGTATTTTTTGTATATTTTTAGCTTTGTCGAATGTGTCAAATTGAACAAGCGCTACTTTTCCGTATTCATCTGCAAACTGAGCTAAACATAACCTGTCTCTATAAGGACAAAGTCCCATCGTTTCCGTATCTATAGCAAAGCTTTTTTTGCTTTCTATAAATTCTAAAGGCAAATCATTTTTGTATAATTTTATTGTCATAAACATCTCCTAAAAAATGAAAGATTTTCAAAAATTGAATATTTTTATTGGTAAAAAAATTTGATGCGTTGAACAACTATGCGTGCAACAATGCGAAGCATAGAAAACTGACTCAACATCTTTTTTAAGATTAACATAGTTCTGCATTATTGTCAAGCCCCTTCATTGAAGGACACTGACATAAGTTCACTTCATTAGGCATTATTTTTCGAACATTTTTCAAAAAACATGATGGTAGACGGATTGTTCCACTTATGTGAAATCTGACTTATGTTATATAAATTTATATAATATTAATTATAAATACACATTTTATTAAAAACTTTGTTATTTAGACACATAACAAATCGTATATATTAGTTTGTGTATACTTGTCGAATTTGTTTTTTATTTTATTTAATTTTGTCGAATAGCACTTTACTAATTCATCTTTAGGAATGTTATAAGTTTTTAAATACCAATCAAGTTTTTCTTCGAATTTAACATACCCATCAATAGTTGATATTTTGTCGCAAAACTGTATAAGTTCGATATAGTCATTTGTCTTAATAGTCTTTAGTATATCAAATACTTTATCTGCCTCACTTTTATCGTTATGACAATAATGTAAAACATGCTCATAAAGATCAAGGTTAGGAAAACCATGAGTTATACATATGATAGCAATATCTTGATGCTTTTCTTTCGACAATTCGTAGCCAATTCGCGGATGCTTGTACGATTCTTCTTTCGAAAGATAAAACTTTCCTATATCGTGCATTAAGCCCATGTTATAAGCGATATCTTGATCAAGCGATGACGTCTTACTTGCTATTATTTTTGCTGCATTTGCAACCATTTTTGAATGATTAAGTGTCTTTATGTTTTTTTCTGTTTGGTCCCAATTTTCAGGAAGATATGAATGTATCATTATTTAGTATCAGTAAATGGACCATGTGGCGACCCGCTAATGAACTGTTTAACATAAAGGTCATCTGTTGTAAATAAGCTTTTATTTGTTCCTTCCCATATTATTTTGCCTTTATGTAGAAGTCCTACTCGATCGCTTATATGTTTTAGGCTATTTATATCGTGCGTAATTGTTATAGCTGTTAAACCTAGTTCTTTCGTACATTTTGTTATTAGTTCATTAATTGTTCCGCTAGTTATCGGGTCAAGGCCTGTTGTTGGTTCATCAAAAAATATAATATCAGGTTTAGTCGCTATTGCTCTTGCTAATGCAACCCTTTTTTTCATACCGCCAGAGAGTTCTTCTGGATATATTTTTGCTATACTTTCATCAAGGTTTACAGCCTCTAGTTTTTCAATTGCAATCTTGTAGGCTTCTTTTTTGGGCGTACCATAACCATGAATAAGACCAAACGCGACATTATCTATAACAGTTAAACTATCAAATAGAGCTCCACCCTGATATAATATTCCACACTTTAATAAAAGTTTTTGTGCCGTTCTTTGTGATACGTTATATAAATTTTTTCCGTTTATCTTTACAATGCCAGTATCTGGTTTAATTAAATTTAGTATACATTTTATTAAAACAGATTTGCCTGATCCAGATCCACCTATTATTACATATGACTCCCCTTGCAAAATTTGAAGATTTATATCAGATAAAACCTGTTTTGTTCCAAACGACCTTGCTAGATTTTCAACCTCTAAAACGTAACTCATTTTATACCTCCTAGAACAAAACAAATGTCAATACACAGTCAAGCAAAAGAATAATTATAGAAGAAGAAACAACTGAATTTGTGGTTGAGCGTCCAACACCTTCTGCACCTCCTTTTGAATTGTAACCATGGTAACATCCCATCAGGCATATCATAAATCCAAAAACTGCACCTTTAATTAATCCTGATATTACGTCCCAATTATCCATAGCCATAAATGTGTTATGAATATAGTTTGCTGCGTTAAAGTCAAGATAATAAACACCAACTAGATACCCTCCAAGTATGCCTATGATATCATAGACAAAAACAAGAAAGGGCAGAAAAATTGTTCCTGTTATAATCCTTGGGAAGACAAGATATTTATAAGAGTTAACAGATAATGTTTTTAATGCATCTATTTGTTCAGTTACCTTCATAGTCCCTATTTCTGCAGTCATTGAAGCGCCAAGTCGTCCAGCAACCATCAATGCTGTTAAAACAGGACCAAGTTCTCTTGTCATTGCGATCATAACAACAGCAGGGATTGCGTTTTCTGCTGTAAAGTCGGAGAACCCAGCATAGCATTGAAGTGTTAAAGCTATTCCTGTAAAGATAGCTGTCATACCTATAACTGGCACAGAAAAGTATCCAATTTGAATGGCTTGATTTATTATTTGTTTAAAATAATATGGAGGCATAGCGCCAGAGAAAATGCTTCTTGAAAAAAACGTTGAAACACTGCCGATTGAAGAAAGGAACGACAAAAACATGCGCCCTACCTTTGCAAGGGCTTCAAACACAAACATTCAAGTTCTCAATATAAAAAACACCACTACTATATATAATAGCACATTTTTTTACCGTACAGGAAGAATAAAAAGCATCGTTTATTATTCTCTTTTACGTTATTTAAGATTTGCTATTCTAGAAAACATAGTTTTGCAAGTTTCGTATTGTTTTATTAGTTTGTTCACATCCGAAACCTCCTGAGCACATCCTTTTGCTATTCTCCTTCGTCTTGAAGCGTTTAGTATTGATGGATTATTTCGTTCTTGTTTAGTCATTGATTGTATGATTGCGATTTGTCTAGATATTGTTTTATCGTTTATATTTGCTTCTTTAAGCTTGTTTTTAATTTGTCCAAGGCCAGGTATAAATTTTAATATTCCGCTTAATCCGCCAATCTTTTGCATTTGCCTGAGATATTTTTCCATGCTGTTTAGATCAAAGTTTTTGGCATTTGGAATATCTGTTGCAGACATGTTTTCATTTGCTTCTATAGCCTTTTCAACAAGTGTTATTACATCGCCTTGATCAAGGATCCTTGAAGCTATACGGTCCGGATGAAATTGTTCAATATCGTTAATTTTTTCGCCAGTTGTCATATATTTGATTTGACAGTTAGTAACAGTCTTTGCAGAAAGCGCCGCACCACCTCTCGAATCACCATCAACACGAGTCAATATAAGGCCTGTAAGGTTTAGCAAATCATTAAAAGTCTTAGCTGTATTGATTGCATCCTGTCCCATCATGCTGTCTATTACAAGCAACGTTTCAGATGGTAAAACTATCTGATGAATCTCTTTAATTTCATTAAGCATTTCCTCATCGATACTTAATCTTCCGGCTGTATCATAGATAACATAGTCATAGTTTCTTTGAATGGCCATAGACTTCTTTGCAATTTCTATAGGCTTATCTTTTGAATCAAAATCTTTAAAAAAATCTAAGTTATTTGCTTTGGCTATTTTTTGAAGCTGTTCTATTGCTGCTGGTCTATAAGTATCAAGAGAAACCAAAAGAACTTTATGTGACTTTGAAAGTATCTTTGCTAATTTCGCTGATGTTGTTGTCTTTCCGGTTCCTTGCAGCCCAGCCATTAAAATCGCACCTTGTTTCAAAGAGACCTTAGACTCATCACCTAGTAATTTTACAAGCTCGTCATAAACAGCTTTTATTATAGTCTGCTCAGGACTTACGCTATTTATAACTTTTTGGCCTATAAGCTTTTCTTTAAGATTTGATGTTATTTGTCTAACAACTTGCAATGCAACGTCAGCTTCAAGAAGAGATACCCTAATTTCACGAATTGTTGATTCAACTATATCTTCTGTTAAGATACCTCGTTTTCTTATATTTGAAAAAACGTTAATTAGCTTCGATGTTAAACTTGAAAACATAACATTACTTCAAGAAACTATATACGCTTCATTTTTAACATATTTTTTAAGATCTGTAACTTGCTTAATTTGGCTGTGCCTTTTACTAGATTTGCAAGCTCAACGTTTTGCTTGTGCCACTGCATTATTCCAACAGCTGGTGTTCCGCCTATTTTTGATCCATCTTCAACATTTCGCATTATTCCACTTTGAGCCGCAACTGTCACTTTATTGCCGATAGATAAGTGACCAGCAATTCCTACCTGTCCACCAAAGAAACACATTTTTCCAACTTTAACGCTTCCTGCTATTCCTGTCTGTGCTGCTATTACTGTGTATTCTCCAAGTTCAACATTATGGGCTATATGAACCATATTATCCAATCTTGAGTGACTTCCTATAATTGTGTCTTCCATACTTCCTCTGTCTATTGTACAGTTAGCTCCTACTTGAACATCGTCTCCAATTATAACTTTGCCAATTTGCATAACGTCTGTTATTCCAGTTTTGCCTACATGGAAACCAAATCCCTGTTGTCCAATTCTTGCTCCTGTTTTGATATACGCATTCTTACCAATAACTGCAAATCCTATTGTTACATTAGATTCAATATGAGAATTTTCTCCAATTTCTACGCCTTCAAGGATTGTCGTATGCGGACCTATATATGTTCCTTTCTTAACTACCGCTCCATCTGAAATCGTAACAAAATCTGAAATAGTGCATCCTTCCTCTATCGTAGCACTTTTCGATATAGATGCTTTGTCTGATATTGAACTTTGTTTTTTTGATTTAATTTTATAGAATTCCTTTAAAAGCAATGCATGGGCAAAGTAAGGTTCATCAACAACTAATGCTATCGTACCTGTTGGAACCAAAGATTTGTATGCTTTTGAAACTAAACATGCAAATGCTTTTGTATTCTTGAGCATATCTTTATATTTTGCGTTATGAAAAAACGTAACATCTGAATCTGTTGCCGCGTCAAGCTTTGCTATGTTTAATATCTTCTTATCTGAAAGGGATTGATCTGGAAGATCAATTCCGATAGTATCGCAAACTTTTTTAAGGGTTAAAAACTCTTGCTTGTCGTAAAACCTAGTATCTATCATTTTATAATTCCTCTATATTAATATCCGATATTTCTTTGTCAAGCTGACTTATAATGATATCTGTTATATCGTGTTCAGGCTTATTATAGAAAACATTGATAGATTCTTGAGAACCTTTACTAAAAACTATATCAATGTTTTGTGCCCTAGCTGTTAATTCTATAATTTTATTAAGCTTTGATTGAATAAGTTCTGAAAGCTTTGAATCTTTGTTTCTAATGTCTTGCACCTTATTTAAATAACTTGATGCTACTTTATTCCATCGTTGTTCGATTCTATTTCTCTCATTATCTTTTTGTTTTGCGCTAAGTTTTTTATTTGACTTTACATCTTGTGACATTTTACGTATTTCTGACTCAAATTTTCTAAGTTCAGTGACAAGACCAGAAAGCTTCTCGGCAAGCTTGTCATGCCCTTTAAAACACTTTGCTGTACTTTTTAACTTTTGTCCATCTATGATCGCTATATTAAAACTTGAACATTTTGGCGCTTTGGTGTTTTTGTATGATAAAACAAAGCTGCTAACAACACTTGCAAAGGCAACAATTGTGATCAGAATATTTCTTAAGCTAAACAATTCTTATTATCTAAGACAAAACAGCTGTAAATATATTAACAGATTAATGTTAAAACTTTCAACAAGCTATGGAAATAGGCATTGATAAAAAACTTATTCGTGGCACGTTACATTCTAGCAGTCTGCTTTAATACAGTCACAATATCTTATAAGTAGAATTACTATCTATACTTTTAAAAGGCTTAGGTTGCAATACTATAATCATTATATCAATTCTATTAAGCCTTACCTGTCAATGTTCACTTACATAAGGTTATATATTATCAGCAAAAAAAGGATGTGGAAGGTTAATTGTTTCTAACACTAATGTTATGGACATTTTTTATCGTTTGAAAATAAGCTAAGAACTATCAATAATACTGCGCATACTGATATGAATGAGTCTGCAACATTAAAAGCTGGCCAATGTAAATCCATATAATGAACGTCTATAAAATCTACAACTGCTCCATGTAAGAATCTATCGATTAGATTTCCTATAGCTCCTCCTATAATTCCAGCGCAAAGGATCTTCTCTGTATTATTTGTCATTCGGAAAAAAACATAAATTAGAAATATAATTAGAAGAATGGATACACCAACTAGTATACAGCTTTCGATATGAGTTTCAGGGTTCAGTAACCCAAAGCTTGTTCCAAAATTAAATACAAGACATAAGTTTAGAAATTCAGTTATTTTTATTGAAGAACCCTTTGGCAAAAATGCTAGTATAGAGAATTTGCTTGCTTGATCGAAAATTATTGCAAAAACAGCTATAATCAAACCAAATAACTCAGCCTTTTTCTTGTTAGTCACTTGTATACCGCTCCGTATCGAATTTTAGAAAAACAGATTTCCTTTTACTTTATAATGATACCCGTAATTTAGCAAAATGACAAAATGATAATAAGTAATGGCATCATAATTTTCCATGCCAAACTTGTCATATTATCTTGAGTAGATCTAAATGTTGTTGCTCTTATAACGATACATAAAAATATAACAACAAACGAAGTTAATGTAATTAAGTATATATTTGACGTTCCTATAAAGATATAAGATATTAAGAGTGCGAAAAAAAGTATATTTAAATAATCAGCAAGGTATATCATTGCGAACATTATTCCCCCATATTCTGTATAGCATCCAGCGACTAATTCTGATTCAGATTCTGCAAAATCGAAAGGCAACTTATTTGTTGATATTAGAAAAATAATAAAAAATAAAACGGCAAATGGTATTGATACGTATATTGGCATAGTATCAGTTACAGGCATGTTAAGTGAAAAATCTTTTTTATACATAGCTATAACGAGAATGGATATTATAAAAGGAAGGTGATTTGCTATATTTTGAAAGTAACATCGAATTCCACCCATAATTCCATATTTTGATCTACTTAATAATCCAAGACCTGTTTCTGAGAATAGTATTATGCTGTGTGATATAGCGATAAGTAATAGTGCATATTTATTCTCATTTATCACTGGCAATAAAGTAAGTTGAAATAAAGAAGCAGAAAGCAAAATCCATATTATAAATATACTTAGTTTTGAGTGGTTTTTGATAGCGTTTCTTTTCAATATCAGTTTTAATGAATCTGCAATAGGCTGTGTTACCCCTGCAATTCCGCATTGATCTGGGCCGTATCTTTTTTGTATTTTTCCTATAAGTTTCCTTTCGAATAATGACATATAGGCTGCTGTAAAAATACAGCACACTATATAGACTAAAGTTTTTAAGATCATTTGTTTAAAACCTTTTCGCTTGGAGACCATGCTGGATATGATGCATCTTTCGATGTTTTTATAATACGTGAATAATTTCCAGTCAAATCTGTAATAGCAATTACAGATTTCGATTTTTTATCTGGTTGCGCTGAATATACGATGTAACGTCCATTTGATGACCAATCTGGACATTCTACTAAATATCCGTTTGATATTAGTCTTTCTGATGAACCATCAGTCTTCATAACCCCTATAAAAAATTGACCTGCTGTCTGTTTCGCAAATGCTATTAGATCTCCTCTTGGAGACCATCTTGGTTGAGAATATTTACCTCCTTCTTTGCTTATTCGTTTGACATCGGATCCATCAGAGTTCATTACGTATATTGCTTCCGTTCCTTCTCTGTTAGATGTAAAAACTATTTTTGTTCCATCGTTTGAAAAACATGGAGATGTGTCAATGCCGACATGTTCTGTTAATTGTGTAAGTGAGTTAGATAGAAGATTCATTTTATATATGGCAGATTTGCCATCAAATATAATCGCTAAAACTACTTCTGTTCCGTCTGGTGAAAAGTGAGGCGCATATGTCATCTGTATAGGTTTACCGTTGTTTTTTTTGATTAATGATTTCATGATCTGCTCTGATATCAGTAATGTCTTTGACCCACTTCTTATATCAACCAAATAAACGTGAGCGGATTGTCCTAATGGACTCCTTTTGTCATCGCTACATGATATAATTGCTATTTTGTTATTAGAGTTGGAAAACTTTGGCATAATGTCAAGGCACTTTCCATTCGTTAGGTCTCGAGGATTGAATCCATCCTGGTCTATTAAAACTATTTTTGTTTTTCTTTTTTCAGGGTTTTTGTTATCTGCAGTTTCGACGTAGGCTATTTTTGTGTCAAAATATCCTTGCTCATTATGAACTCGTTCATATATATAATCTGCTATTTTATGGGCTATTTCTCTAGTATTTGACTTATTTCCGCTAACGCTTACAGAGAGCATAGTTTGTCCAGTGATGACGTCTATGAGGTTAAATGAAATATTTAATTTGCTTCTGCTCTCATTTGCTATTGTTCCGTATACCAAAAACCTTGCTTTTAGTATTGACCAGTTTTGAAGATTTGGTTTTGTTTTTGATAACGTTTCCTTATCTTCTATAAATGCATTCTTGTCTATCGGTGAAAACAGTCCTGATAGAGAAAGGTCTGATATAATAATGTTTGATATTTCTGTTCCTTCGTCTGATGACTCTCCTGTTTCAGTGAAAAAATCTACTATTGCTATTGGATCTGGAGAAACAACGCCTTTATTTATTTCAACTTTAAGAGCATAGCAATTTAAGTATATTGATCCTAAAAATATATATAATATTTTATATAACATTTTGTTATTTTGAGTATCATATCTATAATCATTGATTTTACATTATATATCCAAAACTTGCTATACAGTAATTGTTTTTGTCGTTGGAAACAGTGCTAAAAATGAAACAACACACACTATAGCAACCAAAAGAAGAAAACCAGTGTTGCGGTAGCCGTGAGGTAGCCATCTAACGCATCTAGAAACAACACGACATCTGCAACAATGTTAATCAAAAAGATTATGTTAGATCAATCAATTGCAGATAAACTTAACAAGTATGAAGCTAACAGGCAATATTATCGCACAGGACCATAGCATATATCCTACAAATGATGGCATTTTTATATTCCTTTTTTCAGCTATTGATCTAACCATCATATTTGGAGCGTTGCCTATGTATGTCATGGCTCCCATTACAACTGAGCTTATCGATATTGCTTTTAGTACATTTGGATATACATACATTAATTCGTTTGCGTCTCCACCTGCCATATTAAAGAACAAAAGATATGACGGAGCATTATCCAAAAACGAGGATGCCAGAGAACATAGCCAGAAATAAATGGATGATCCATCTGTTCCGTTGCTTGCATCTATTATATATTTATGAATAGAGTCTGAATGAACGTTTAGGATATAGAGTACTGGAGCTATAACAATAAATATAATAAAAAAAGTCGTTGCTACTTCTTTAAATGGAGCAAAGTCTATGTTTTCTGAATGTTTCTTAGAATTATACAACGAAATTGTACAAAAGATAATAAGTATTATGTTTTTCAAACATATGTGTGGAACTATGCAATCACACACGTATGGTAAGTGCATTACTATATCTCCGTCAAAATCTAAGAATAAAATTAAAACTGTAGCAATTATTAAATATATATTTACCCAACCATTAACCTTTAATGAAAAACGTTTGCCTGGAATTTCGAAAACTTCATTGCGACTTTTTATATAATCAATTATCGCCATTATTGCAAGGCAAGAAGATACATATGCAAGCCAATAAATAGTTAGATTTTCAAGTTCCCAAGAAAATTCAACTCCATGAAGATATCCAAGCAAAAGTGGAGGATCTCCAAGAGGCGTCAAAAGTCCGCCTATATTGGCAACAATAAATATGAAGAATATTATCAAGTGAGCTTTGTTTTTTCTTTGTTTATTCAGTTCTAAAAAAGGTCGAAGAAATAACATTGCTGCACCCGTTGTTCCTATAATCGAAGAAAAAACACTGCAACATCCCAAGAAACCAACGTTAACTAATGTAGTCGGTTTTGCTTTGATTTTTATATGTATTCCATGACTCAATACGTATAGCGTAAATAGCATGATTATAAAAGGCAAATAATCATCTATTATTGCATCCTTTAAGATAGCACTTGCATTATGCGTTATTAGGTATGTTGATACGATTGAAAACAAAGATACAACTGAAAAAATTATAGTTTCGTTCCTATGCCAAAATTTGCTAGCGATTAAAGGCAAAAATGCTATTGAAAACAAAACTATTACAAGAGGCGATGAGAGCAAGATTATCTCTAATTGATTCATACGCTTATACGTAAGCAAAACAACATTTTAAATTATAACATATAACTATTGAGTTGCTTTGCTATTTTTTATTTACCTAGCTGTTCTTGTTTGATTCAAAAGTATCAGTTGTTTTGATAACAATTTATTTTTATTCAAGATATAATAACTCAGTTTTTTTTGTTGCATAGTGTTTTTTACTTTGACATTATTTTCCTTTTATATTAAACGTAGCGTCAATTCTTTGTGTGTTAAACAATATACTTTGTGTTGTATATATACCTGTTATACAATCTATCTTTTTGAGTGATTCAAATCTTTGTATTCAAGTTTTAATGATTTTGCAATAGGCTTGCATGTTATGTTGCCTTTATATATGTTTAACCCAAAACGTAATGCAGAATCTTTTTGCAAAGCATCTTTTAATCCGAGGTTTGCTATTTGTTCAATATATTGATGAGTCGCATTGTTAAGAGCAATACTGGCAGTTTGCGGATAAGCTCCAGGCATATTGGTAACACAGTAATGTAATACGCCTGAAACGACAAAGTATGGAGCATCGTGTGTTGTAGGTTTGCTAGTTTCACAGCATCCTCCTTGATCTATTGATACATCGATTATAACGCTCCCCTTTTTCATATTTCCGACAGTATTCCTTGAAATTATTTTTGGAGTAATAGCTCCAGGAATAAGCGCACTGCATATTAGTATGTCTGTTTTTTCAATCAATTCTGCAATTTTCGATTCCGAATAAAACGTTGTTTTAACACGACCACCAAACATTTTGTCTATACTATTAAGAGTATGCTGATGTGTATCGATAACAGTAACTGAAGCACCTATTCCTTTGGCTATAAAAGCTGCATTTTTTCCTACATTACCTGCGCCTATAATTGTAATGTTACCTGGTTCTACACCTGGAATTCCCGAAGCTAAGATACCTTCACCACCATATTTTTTTTGCAGCAAATTTGTTGCTATTAAAACAGACATTCTTCCTGCAATAGCGCTCATTGGTGCCAACAAGGGAAGTTGACCATTGTTATTTTGTACCGTTTCGTAAGCTATACAAGTCGCTCCTGAGTTAATGAGAGCTTCTGTCAACTTTTGGTTTGAAGCTAAATGCAAATATGTAAACAATATATGTTTTTCTTTTATCTTGTTGTATTCAATTGGTAATGGCTCTTTTACCTTGACTATTAATTCTGACTTATCCCAAATTTCATCAGCAACATCAAAAACTGTTGCTCCAACTTTTATATATTCTTCATCAGGAAAACCAGCATTTAATCCAGCATTTCTTTCAACAAATACCGAATGTCCATTATTGATAAGTTTTTCAGCAAAGCTTGGGATTATCGATACCCTAAATTCTTGATTCTTTATTTCTTTTGGAACTCCAATAATCATAAAAAACCTCCTTTTGAACTGTCAACACAGTATTGCAATCGTCCCTCAATGTTCATAACTCTTAGAGCAATGTTTTTAGTAGCTAAAGCGCATGCATGTTCTTTAACAATTAATTCTCCATGTCCAAAAATTGGCACTAGGAATTCAGCACGTCCAAGAACTGTTAATTTTCCGTCAATCCATAACGGTTCTTCTCCCAAAACTATAAATCTAACATTTTTATCGATTGTCAGATTGAATTTTATAGAAACAGGAATTGGCAATAATGTCGTGTTAATTTCTGGTTTTAAATTTAGGTTTTGCGAAAAAGTATAATCATTACCTGAAGTATTTATTTTTTCGTCTAAAATTATATCAGAAAAATTTCTCTGATAAGTTGATATATATTCTCCATTAATAAAATTTCTTGGAGTAGAAAATCCACATAATTCAGTTGATGTTGCTAAATCAGTAAATAAATATGTCGCAAATACAATATAAGGAAGCTTAATTAACATTGCTAGTATTCTCCTGTGACTATATTTATATTTTACTATGTTTTGATAGTATTTGCAAATTTTGTGTGTATTGTGAAAAATATTTTGTTAACAATTATTGTTGTTGATTTTTGAACTTTCAGATTACATTAAACTTTCCATCAATCTTTATGGGAGTATTAAATTCTTTCTTTAATACAAGCATTTATGTTAAACTTATAATGTGAACTAAATCAAATAAAGTAACTGTTATGAATAAACTTTATACATATATGTTTGTGTTATCTATATCACGTATGATATATTCATGTGATGATATGTATTATATGTACGAATGTGATGATGATATACAACCTATAACTTTAATAGATAACAATATAACTTTAAAGGATGGAGAAATAACATTAGATGATATCTCTAGACAGACAGATAGTGCAAGTACTTTAACAGAGGAAGAGAAGCAAGTTAAGTATATATTAGACTTTGACTTACCTATTGGAGAAGGAAAGTATAGAGAATATGAATATAAGATAGAAGAAATAATTAAGACTGTTACAGATGAAAACGGAAATATGTCTTATTCTAAGTATGTTGAGGCTTGGAATAATAAACATAGAGACAATAGAATAGATATATCAAAAGATTGGTTCTATGGTAATACTGTTGAGGACTTGTTGGGATTAAATATAAATAATCAAGAAGAACTAAGAAATTATTATCATAATATTCTAGTTAAACGAATTGCCAGCGATGAACGTAATCATAGAATGCTGCCAGAGTTTACTTCTTTTATAACATATGATCTTAATAATATGAAAGACGAAGAGTTTAAAGCTACGATACTTCAAGGAATACTCGTAAACATGCTTTACGGAGTAAGTCTTTCAACTTATATTGAAAAACTGAAGCATAAAATTACTAAAATGAATTATGAAGGGTTTAACGTTGCTGTAAATACACTGAAGTTAAAATTAGAAGAAGCATTTCCAAATAGCAATCCTAATGATTTAAAAAAGGAATTGTTTGGGTTTCTGCTAGATAATGACTTGATAAAGGACAACTTTGATCTTTTTGCACAAGTATACGATGCTTTCATACAATCAAACGCAACTGAACCGAAAATATATGCAGAAGAAATATCAAAAAAATTAGGGAAAGACGATAAACGGAAAGAAATTGATGGAATTATAAAAGAACTACTTAAATTAGATGCAAAGAAATTACACGAAGATGTAAACAAAAAAGAAATGTCTTTTTCTCAGTATAGAAAATATTTTTACGTATATCCATACAATAAGAATTATAATAACAAACAAAAAATTATACAAAGAATTGACGAAGTAAAGGATGAAATATATAAAACAATTAATGATTCAGGGCTTCTTGGATTCTTAAATACTGCTTTTGTTAAGGAAGGCAATGTAGAATATGCAGATGGATTTGCGCGAGCTGAAATATTGAGTCCAACTTTTCAAGGTTACGCCACGAAGAACCAACATGGTTATATTTTAGGAAAACAAAATGTTGTTATGCTGTTCAACATAATACAACAAAAATCAGAAAACGAATATACGTACGACATGTCGCTATGCAAAGCTATAGATTTTTCGAATTGTTTTGAAACAGATGATTACGGAGTTCCAACTGAGAACTTTTGTAATTATGTCAATTATATATGCGAACAAATAAACAAGGCTTTAAATCATGGTGTTGAAATAAAGAATGTAAATAAAGATGAAGAAATGGTTGAAAGAATATGTGTTATAAAGTCTAATAGCACAAATGATGACATTCTTGTTACAGTAACGCAATTTTTTCCAGGAGATAGTAAGACATGTCATTTTGTATTTAACACTATCTTTAAATATCCATTTTGCAAAATTTCTGGAAACGAAGATGAACACAAAAACTTTATGGGAAAAATTTTAAAAGTAATGGGTGAACTTAAAAGAAAAAATTTTTCTAACTATGACCTGTGTCTAATAAAATCACAAGATATTTTTGAATCAAAGGAGGAATACAACAACGCTAGAGATGAATACAAAATATTTTTTGATTTTGAAAATCTTCTCAAATCGTATGAAATATGCGGTATAAATAATCTGAAAATAAATGAATTAACTTGTGATGATACAAACAAATTAATAAGCATATCTTTCGTTCAAAAAGATAATCATAGTCAAGGTAAATTTATAACAAAAAAAACAGAAGAATTGTCTATAAGTGAAGCTAATGCGTTGTTAACTAAAAATAATTATCAAGGTACAACAAACGGACTGAAAACAATAAGAATAACAAGAGATCAAGTTAAAAACGAAACAAAAATTGAAGTTGATTTTGACACAGAAAAAAAAGCTAGAACAATAAAAAAAGCTGGAACAATTAAAGTTATAACTGATACTTGCGACACACTAACTGATGATAAACTTAAACTACTGAGATATCCAGTTTCTCTAATCCCTAGTGACTTAACGTCATCTGAAGTACATTATAACTTTAACGGCAAAGTGATCAAAATTCAATGTCCATTTGACAAATATGAAGAATATTTGTTTAAACTTATAAAGTTATCAAATAGCGACATACAACAAGACACTTACATAGAAAAAAACGGTATATTCTTATCAGATGGAATGAATATATTGGATGACTCTGATTATGAAAGTATCAAAAAAGGTGAAATATATAGGCTTTATACTAGTACCAAAACATCACTTCATGATAAGTATAATCCATATTTTTATCAACTGGATACTAGTAACAAAGATAAAGATATAAAGGTATTAAATCCTATTAAATACGCTTATGCTAAACGCCTTTCCAAACTTTCGCCTAGTAGGATTCCAGATAAAATAAACATAATGTCGAAATCAACAGCCGAAAAACAAACAAAATTAAAATATATATTATGCACAGACGGACAGAGCTGCAAGTTTCCATTTTGGCAAATAGCAAATTTATACTATAAAGAAAATGAGTCTGGATACTTATTAATTGATAGAATAACAAAAGATTATAAAGCGAGAGGAGAGTATCGAAAGGATGTTCGGGTTTGTGCAATTAAGTCTTTACATCAAGCGACAGAGTTAGAATAGCTATTATGGCATTTGTAACAGAATAAACCGAAACAAATAGAATCATTATAGTTGTGCTAATAATATATAGTTATTGAGCATAAGCCGGCTGCGGAAAATGCGCGCGGCGCAGCCTGCTTGAATGTTCATCTTATACTAACAATCATAAAATGTTAAGTTTATAAAAGGTTTTATAATATAATAATATACTGTGTGGTACTGTTTATCTGTTGTTATATTTGTTTGTTTTAATCGCGACAGCGATTGATTAATTTTTTGCTAAAACTTATTGGTTGTTAGAATAACTGTTAATGAATGCATTGTAAATATCGTTGACAGAAAAGTGCAAAATTTTTAGAATCTAAGCTATCGGGAAGTAGCGCAGCCTGGTAGCGCACTTGCTTCGGGAGCAAGGGGTCGGCAGTTCAAATCTGCTCTTCCCGACCACAAATGAAAGCAACTTTGTTTATAATGCAAGAATGTTGTGAAAAATGAAATTTTGTTATATATTTTATACGGCTTGTTTTTGTCAAAATTCCACCTTAAATCGTTATGAGTAATTTAATGCATCCGAAACGCATAGCTCGTATTGCAGCTATTCAGTTTTTATATAGAATTTCATTGCTGCAGTCAGATGTAAAAAATTTATTTCAGCTTGAAGAGTTCGTTGATACTCATATAAATAACGATGATTTTTATAGTGGTATGTCGAAAAGTTTTTTTAGAAAGTTGATTAGCTTTATATCTGATTTAAATTCATTAGATACATACATTTCTGGTGATATTGTAAGCAACCTTTCGTCAATGCCTATAGTAACAAACTGTATTTTAACATCTGCATTAGCTGAATTAATATATGGGAAAGCAGATATTCCTGTTATAATTAATGAGTATATTGAGATAACAAAACAATTTACAGATTATAGTACGGCCAAATTTGTAAATGCTGTTTTAGATAGAGCATCAAAGACATGTCGAAAAAACTAATAATATATAGATCTGAATCGAATTTTATAGATGTTGCAGTTAAAGTTATCGAAAAATTATACAATGATAGTGAAAATGTTTTATTTCTATGTTTGACAGAAGAAGAAGTAAAGGCATACAATCAAAAGTTATGGACATACTCTCAGCTGAGTTTTATCCCAAGCGGTAATATCTATGATATGCCTATTGAAGATGCTGCTTATTGTCATACTTGGTTTTCAACAAATATAGTTTTTGATAATCATCCAGTTGTGTTGCTACATAACGGTATAAATATTGACACGTATTCAGATATTGATAAATTTTATAAAATAATAGATATAGCAATTAAACCTAAAAATCAAGATATAAGCGATATTCTAAAAAAATACAAAACTGCAGGATTTAATGACCAAAAAGTTTGGATTCAACGTGGAAAAACGTGGGAACAGGGAGAAGCTATATGAAAGTTTTAGGTATTGAATCAAGCTGTGACGAGACATCTGCATCTGTTGTAATTGATTCGAAAGATCCAGAAAAAAGAATACTGTCAAATGTTATAAATTCACAGATACACATCCATGCCGAATATGGTGGAGTAATTCCTGAATTTGCTGCCAGAAATCATGCAGACATGATAGACAAAGTTATAAAAGAGTCTTTGGATAAAGCAAATTGTAAAATCCAAGATATTGATATTATTGCAGCAACTGGAGGGCCAGGTCTGATAGGTGGATTGTTGGTTGGTATGGTAACAGCAAAAACGATAGCGGTAATGCTAGATAAACCGTTTATGGCAATAAACCATTTAGAAGGACACCTATTAACAACAAGACTTTGTTATGATGTAGAGTTTCCATATCTTTTGCTTTTAACATCTGGAGGGCATTTCATATTTGCCGAGGTCTTTGGTGTTGGAAATTACAAGGTACTTGGCGAAACACTTGATGATGCTGCTGGAGAAAGCTTTGATAAAGTTGCAAAAATGCTTGGTTTTGAATATCCAGGTGGTCCTGCAATTCAAAAATACGCAGAACTTGGTAATCCAAATAGATTTGAGTTTACTATGCCACTTCAGCGAAGGAGTGGATGCGATGCGTCGTTTTCAGGATTAAAAACAGCAGCAAGATTACAGATCGAAAAATTAGAAAAAGTGACAGATCAAGATAAATACGATATGGCGGCTTCTTTTCAAGGTATAGTAGTAAAATTTATAACAAGGCAGATAGAAAAAGCATATCATATGACAGAGTCTTTACCAAAAAACGTTGTTGTTGCTGGAGGGGTTGCAGCAAATAAATCGCTTCGAGAATCTTTATTAAAATTTTGCCAAGAAAATAATTTAAATTTTTTTGCTCCACCTTTATCACTTTGTTCAGATAATGCAGCAATGATAGCTTGGGCAGCAATAGAGCGGAAAAAAGCTGGTTTTTCTTATTCTGACTTAGACATTCAAACACGTCCTAGATGGAGCATCACTGAATGCTAAAATTTATAAAAAAGTTTAGAAGAAATAAACTTTTTAAATTGCAGGATAGCACTTTAGAACGTGTGCGAGAACGCGCGAAAAAGAGACATATACGGGTTGCATTTCTAAGTAGCGAAAATGCAAAATGGCAATATCAATCACTTTATGAAGATATGCTAAAAAATGATAGGTTTGATCCGTTTGTTTTAATAACAGTAAGAAAGTCATTAACAAAAACTAAGTATAGTTTTTTGAATTATAAAAAGATAACTCAAGATAACTTTGATTCATTTAAACTTCAAAATATGAAAGTGTATTATGCTCATGATATTGCGCGTAATGAACCAATAGATATAGCTGAATTTGCTCCAGATATTGTCTTCTATGAACAACCATGGGATATATTTGAAATTCATGACATTGAACACGTTTCAAAATTCGCAGTTCCAATGTTTGTTAGTTATGGTTCATCAATAGATAATGGAACTTACGAATCAACGCATCCTTTCTTTCAGGAAGTTTATAGATATTTTATGGATAACGATGTCGCTAAGACGAGACTCATAGATGGTGGAGCTGACAAAGCGAGAATAATTACTACAGGTAGCTTATCTCTTGACGCGTATAGAAAGCAAGTTGACATTTCAAAAATAAATTGGACATCGAAAGGTAAACCAAGAATTATCTGGTGTCCACATCACTCATTTTATGAAGGATCTGCTTTAAATTTTGGTACTTTTGATTGGAACTATCGTTTCATGCTTGAATACGCAAAAACTCATAATGATATTGAATTTATATTAAAACCTCATCCTGAACTAAAAAGACAAATAGTTAGACATAACTTAATGAACATAAAAGAGGTAGAAGATTACTTTAATTTATGGTCTTCTTTAAAAAATGCCAAAGTAATAGAATCTGGAAATTATATAGATATGTTTAGAACTTCTGATTTGTTAATAACTGATTGCAATTCGTTTGTTTTAGAGTATTTTCCAACTAAGAAGCCAGTTATACAGTTAATTAATAAAAATTCTGTTGGACACAACGAGTTTGGGCAAATGATAACGAATACATATTATAAAGCGTATACAGTTGAAGATATAGAAAGTTTGTTCAATACTCTTATATATCAAAAACAGGACAACAAAAAGTTTGATAGATTAAAAGTTCTTGAATCATTAAAACTTGATTATAATACATCAGGTAAAATTATTAATCATATTCTTAACCTTGTTATACAGTAGCCTTATAACAATTCTTGCGTCTTGTTGTTAACCGAAAGGTTGCAATGGATTTAGTAACAGAATTAATGAAAAACAACTAGAATCATTGCTGATTATAATATATTGTTTCGTGTTAATAATAACCAGTATGCATATTATGCTTAAATAATTGATATTGTGCTGTTTGTATGGAAAATACGTAATATTGTCTATATATGTTTATCGTTCTGCAGCATAAACTTATTGTTTGTTAAGGCGATTGTAAATTCCTATACAATAATAGCATTGACAAGCCAATAACGTTTATGATAAAAGATAAGGGTACGTATAGCCGAAAAGTCACTATATTTTTAATAAGGAAATTATGTTTGCAGTAGTTAAGACTGGTGGTAAGCAGTATTGCGTTAAGCCAGGAGATGTAGTAAAAGTTGAAAAAATTGAAGCAGAGTTGAATGCAACCGTTTCTTTAGATGATGTCTTGATGACAACGTTAGACAATGGAGAAGTTGTTGCTGGCGACTCTGTAAAGGCGGTAGTTAGCGCCGAAGTAATGAAGCATATGAGAAATCCGAAAGTCATAGTATTCAAGAAAAAAAGGCGTCATAACTATCGTAGAAAACATGGACATCGTCAATGGATGACTGTTTTAAGAATTACGGATATTAAATTAGCAAAATAATAGGAGAAGAAAATGGCGACAAAGAAGGGTGGCGGTAGTTCTAAGAACGGAAGAGATTCTGTTAGCAAGAGATTAGGCGTTAAGAGATTTGGTGGTCAGTATGTACTAGCAGGAACAATAATTGTTAGACAGAGAGGAACCAAGTTTGGAGTTGCTGACAATGTTGGCCTTGGAAGAGATCATACAATCTATTCACTAGTTGATGGAAATGTATTCTTCAAAAAAGGTCGTGACAACAAAACATATGTTGGTGTAGAGCCGCTTATATAACAAATGCAAACAACCTGGAAACTAGAGGATATTTATAATTCTCCAAGTGACGAACAATTGAGAAAAGATCAAGAGTTCGTCAAGTCCAGTGTTTCAGATTTTAAACAAAAATATCAAAATAAGCTTTCTGTAGATTTTCTCGTTGCATCGATCAATGAATATGAATCCATAATAGGGATGATTGAGAAAATCGCATCTTATTCGTTTTTGTATACGCAAACTAGATTAGACGATTCAGATGCACTTGCATTCTATCAAAAAACAGTTGAGTTTTTAACATCAGTTGAATCTGAATTGGTTTTTTATGAACTTGAAGTTGCCAAACTTGATTATAATAAAACAATTGAAGTTAGCGGCGATTATAGGTCTTGGATTGAAGGGCTTTTCAGGTTTAAAGACCATATGCTTTCAACTCAAGTTGAAGAAACCTTATCGAAAAAAAGTATAACGTCTATAATTGGGTGGATTCGTCTTTACGATGAGATTTTGAGTCGTATTGATTTTGACTTTGAGGGTAAGACAATTAGTTTGCCAGAGATAATGGAAATAGCAAGCCATTCCAATAATTCAGAAAAACGAGAAAAAGCATCACGTATAGCAGGCGCAAGGCTTGAACAAGAAAGTTTTTATATAAAACATATCTATAATAACATATTAGTTGATAAGTCAACAAACGATAAGTTAAGAGGATATGCAAAGCCAGAATCGTCTAGGCACCTTAATAACAATATAGATCAAATTTCTGTAGATAACTTGGCAGATGCAGTAGTAGATGGATATAAAGAAACTTCTCAGAAGTACTATAAGCTTAAAGCAAAACTATTAAATAAAACGAATTTTGAATATTGGGATAGAAATGCTCCTGTTCAGTTAAGCGAAATTTTAAATAGAAAGTTTGAATATAGAGAAGCATGCGATATTGTTCTGAACATGTTCGGTCGGTTTTCGCGTGTGTTTCAAGACATAGCAAGAGACTTTATAGAAAAATCTTGGATAGACGTTTATCCAGCCAAGAGCAAGACATCTGGAGCATTCTCTCATAGCTGCTGCTGTGATGTTCATCCATATATACTTTTAAATTACTTTGGAAGCGTTCGTGATATTTCAACATTAGCCCATGAACTTGGACATGGGATACACCAAACCTTGAGTTCAAAGAATGGGAGTCTTTTGTCAAATACTCCTATTACGCTTTCAGAGGTTGCTTCACTATTTTCTGAGAAGCTTCTGTTTGAGGATATGTATCAACAAACAAAGAATGATCTTGAGAGGATTGATTTAATTTGTTCTAAATTGGATGATACTATTAACTCAGTAATGAGACAAATCGCATTTTTCGAATTTGAAAGAAGAGCTCACGAATTAAGGAAAGAACGCGAACTTTCAAATCAAGACTTTTGTAAAATTTTCCTAGACACGCAAAACGAGTGTTTAGGGAGTGCAGTCAACATAGATCCTGTTATAGGAAATTACTGGACATATATATCGCATTTCTTCCATTCGCCATTCTATGTTTATGCATATGCATTTGGTGAAATATTTACAAATGCTCTCTATGAGACATACAAAAAATCAGGATCAGAATTTGTTGAAACGTACATAGATGTTCTATCACGTGGAGGTATTGATCGGTATGATGTTGTGGCTTCAAGGTTTGGTCTTGATACAGGTAGTGTAAAATTTTGGAAAAGTGGTGTAGAATTAATAAAGGATCAAGTTAATAACCTAGAGACGCTCTGTGATAGCGCAAAGATTATTTAAGAGTATATTAATATCAGGCGCAATTGTCGTAGGAGTCGTTGGATCTCTACAGCTTTCGTATATCCAAAAAAAGATTATAGGTTTTGCTGTAGGAAATCATGCTAAGATAGATTTTAAAAGCACAGAAGGTTTTTTCCCATTTTTATTCAAAGTAAATGGACTACGTATAGATGTAGACTCAACAAATATAGATATTGATTATGCTAATGTTAACTTGAGTAAACATCTTTTTAATCTTAAAAGACTAGATATTGGATCTATAAATATACAGCAAGGCAAAAAAACTGATAGTATGCCTTTAGATTATATTTGCGCAATAATACCTGCTTTTAATCAAAAGTTAGTCAAGAATTTTTCGATCAAAAAAATTAAGTCAGGAGAACTTGAGTTTTCTGATATAGAGTATAAGACTCAGAAAAAAACACACAATAGATCATTGACAATGCTTACTCCATTTGGAAAAGCAGATGCAGCTTGGAGTTTCAAAAAAGGAGATGTTCAAGTCGATGCTGTATGTGGCACATTATTTAATTTAAAGCTTGATTACAATAATTCGAACAAAGCAGTTAACCTTGATGCAAAATATAATGGTTCTGAGTACAAAGCTGATGGTAAGCTTAAAAAATTTAAAGAATTTGAGGGAAGCGTTAAAATTCCATTTTTTAAAGACGGGATTAAGACGAAGCTTTCGTTAAAGAAGGACGAAGTGTTTGCAGATATAACTCTTAAAGAACCAAGCATTAATGGTAAGGTTTCTTATAATATCTCAAATTCAAAAATTATTGTTCAAAGTATCGATATACCTGAATATAAGGCAAAAGTTGCATCATTTTCTATTCCAGCTAATCAGAAGGTTCCTGAGCTAAAATTAAATTTTGAAAAAGGTTCTGTAATTGCAACAGATGTCTTTCTGGACATTGATAAATTTAATTTCGATAAACTAAAGATCATTGACGTTGCAATTGAACAGTTCGGAGATTTCGGAGTAACTGGACTTGTTAGCGGAACTGGGATATATCATGGAAATTATATGGATCTTGATCTTGTCGCTAAAAATTGCAAATCACCTATAGGCAAGCTTCCAGAAGTCGATGTAAAAGCAATTTGTAAAAAGGATATTATAACTGCCGATGTAGAATTTGATTTCTTTATGAAACGTCATAGAGTGCGTATTGATATATCTGCAGATAACTGGATTCCGAATAAAGATAGCAAAATAAAACTTAATACAAAAGGAGCTTTGAATTTTTTGGGGAGCAAGATTTTTAAAAAAGGATTAATTAGCTATAACATTGGCGTTGGTGGATCTATTGCAAATCCTAGTGTATTAGGTAATATAGATTTTAAGAATGGGATGTATGTAAATCCAGAGAATGGCGTTTATATAAAAGATATAACTGCTAATTGCGTGCTAAATAATAATGCAATTGTTATAAAAAACATAAAAGCCTTCGATTGCTTTAAACAAAAAGGAAACGTAACAGGTAGCGGAAAAATATCTTTATCTGATTCGACTCTTGATACTGATATTTCTTTAAAAGTAGATAAGTTAAGACCAATAACTGTTCCATGGCTTGATGCAACGTTTTCTGGTAATTTATCATTACAAGGAGACATGTTCGGATCACTGAAACTTGCTGGTTCCTTGTTTTCAGAAAAGCCAACAATAGATATAACTGGTCTTGTTATTTCGAATGTAAGGAATTTTGATATTGCACAACAGACATCAAAGAGTTATCTAAAAAAAAAAATTCATTTGAAGGTTTGAAAAAATATATATTTGATGTGCGTCTTGATATAAAAGATAACATGCAGATAAAGGGATTAGGCATTGATAGCATATGGAATGGATCAGGCACGCTAACTGGTAGCTTCTATAACCCACGATATGATTCTAAGATAACTTTTAAAAAAGGTACATTTAAGCTTACAGACGCATCCTTTAAGCTAAAGAGAGGCGAGATGATATTTGACTCGGATGGACAGAATATAGATGTATCTGCTGAAAAGAAAATTGATTCAATAATCGTTGGAGCAAGACTAACTCAAAATAAAAGCAGAACATCTAATGTTAAGTTTTATTCAACTCCGTATATGAGTCAAAGAGATATATTGTCTTATATTCTTTTTGACAAGAATGCAACAGATATATCGATGAGTGAAAGTATGGCTCTCTTTTCCATTATGGGCAAGCTAACGAATGCAACAGCTGGATTTAGCCTTGTAGATAAGATCAAAGATGTTTTCGGTATTGATTCAGTAACGATCAAAAAAAATACAAGTGTTAAAAATGGAGAATATAATGCATTAAGTATCGGAAAGAAGATAGGAAAGCTAAACATATCTGTTGATCAAGGATCTGCAAAAGATACAACCAATGTTGCGATTGACGCAAAGATTGCTAAGAACGTAAAGGTATCAGTTGATATGTCAGGAAAAAACTCTGTTGGGGCAGGAATACTATGGAGCAAAAGATATTAAAATATCAAATAGCAACTACAAGGGATCTTGATGATTTATATACGTATTCATCTGATATTGAACTTAATGTAGGGCAACTTGTCATAATTGAATTTAGAAGAAGTGAGACAATAGGAGTTGTTGTATCTATAGGCTCTGATTATGACGGAGAGATAAAAAGTATATCAGCATTGCTTCCGTATCAAATGTTAGAAACATATGTTGAATTTGCTAAGTTTGTATCGAAATATACACTAATAAAACTAGGCAGTGTTTTTAAGCTGTTCCTGCCATTTTCTATTGATTTGGTGCTTAGACCAGAAAAAGATATAAGACCGATAAAATCAACAAAAGACGATGCGATTATTCTAAGCGAAAGTCAAAAAGATGTTGCTGATGAATTTCAGAACTTCATAGGTTCATATAAGACTATTTTGCTGCATGGTATAACAGGATCTGGTAAGACTGCTGTTTTTATTGAATGTGCAAAGCTTGCCATGCGAGATCATAATAGTCAAATTTTAATATTAGTTCCTGAAGTAGCTCTATCTTCAGAGCTTGCAAAGATAGCTGCTTCAAAACTTAATGCTGATGTTTTTATATGGCACAATTCAATAACTCCTGCACGAAAGTTAGCTATATGGAAGAAGGCAATCAATGGAGATCCTATAGTTATCGTTGGGGCAAGATCAGCTCTTTTCATACCGTTTTCTAATCTTAGGTGTATAGTAATCGATGAGGAACATGACGGATCTTTTAAACAAAATGAAGGATCAATATATAACGCAAGAGATATGGCAGTTTGTTTAGCCTCAAAACTTGATATACCAATTATATTGTCTTCTGCCACGCCTTCTATTGAGTCATATAATAATGCTATGTCTGGGAAATATATCTATCAAAAGCTTGATTCACGTTTCCATAAAAATGCAAGCTTGCCAAAGACAATTATCTATGATTTAAGAAAAGAGAAAAACATAAAAGGAATATTAAGCTCACTAGCAATTTCAGAGATAAACGAATGCCTTAATAAAGGCTTGCAAAGCTTGATATTCGTAAACAGACGAGGACATACTCCCAAAATACTATGCAAGTCATGCGGATGGAAGGTTGAGTGTCCTGGGTGTTCTGCTTGGCTTTGTTATCATCGTAATACAAATGAGTTCGTTTGCCATTATTGCGGTTTTAGAACAAAAGCTAAAAACGAATGTCATGAGTGTGGAAAACAAGACCTTATAGGAATTGGGTCTGGAATCGAAAAAGCAGAACAAGAATGCAAAGAGCTTTTTCCGAACGCTCGAATTCTGACCTTATCAAGCGATACTATTAATACGCCACAAAAAATATCAAGAGCTATTGAGGCTATTAAGAACAATGAAGTAGATATAATATTGGGCACACAAATTGTATCAAAGGGACATAATTTTAATAGCTTAAGTTTAGTTATTATAACGTGTATAGATGCCATGCTTTATGGAGATGACTTTAGATCTCTTGAGAAGACTTTTCAGCTAGTTCATCAGGTATCTGGAAGGGCAGGGCGTATAGGTAATATACATGGTAAAGTTATAATTCAAACATATAATCCAGACGATAAAATTATGCATATAATTTCAAACAATAATATTTCAGATGTTTATGAAATTGAAATGATAAATAGAAAGCGTCTTGGTATGCCTCCATTCGCGAAAATTGCATCAATTACATTATCTTCATTTAATGAACAGTTTCTTTTAAAGTTCTCAAATAAACTAGCAGCTGATCTTCCAAAAATAAAAGGCTTAAAAATATTGGGTCCGATTCAGCCAGCTATATATAAAATCAAATCTCGATATCGCCAAAGAATTATTCTTTTAACACAAAGTGTTTCTTTGCAAAAATATATTAAATCAACATTAGGAAAGTTCAAGGTTCCTAAAGATATAAAATTAACTATAGATATTGATCCGTACGACTTTATGTAAATATGTTATAATCAATTTGCCTTGAAAACGAATTAGTAATTATGGATGGAATAGTAATAATAGACAAACCTGAAGGACGTTCTTCTGGTTTTGTTGATATGGTTTGCAAAAAAATATTTCAAACAAAAAAGATAGGACATATAGGAACTTTGGATCCATTTGCAACAGGAGTTCTGGCTATAGCTGTAAATAGTGGGACTAAAGCGATTCCTTATATAAATCAAGCTAGTAAGATATATGAATTTGAAATACAATTTGGAACAAGAACTGATACCGGTGATAAAACAGGTACCGTTATTGAGGTTTCAGATCGTATTCCAACAGAAACGAATATTATAAAATCAATTAAAAAGTTTGTTGGAGAAATCGAACAGATTCCTCCAATATATTCAGCAATAAAAATTAATGGACAACCTGCTTACAAGCTAGCTCGGAGTGGAATATTACCAAATATCAAGAAACGCATAGTTTGTATAAGAAGCCTTGAATTATTATCATTTACAAGATGTATAGCAAAGTTTGTCGCGGAAGTTTCAGCTGGAACTTATATAAGGACATTAGCAGAGGATATAGCAAAATCAACAGGAACTGTTGGACACACGTTGTCCTTACGAAGACTTAAGGACGGAAAGTTCGATGTAAAACAAGCTATCCCACTTGACAGCCTTAGAGATTTTCAGGATAATTTAGATAGCGTTTTGATTCCGCTAGAAGATGTACTAGACGACATCCCTGTTATCTTCATATCGTGTCAAAATGCAGAAGACCTATCTTTCGGTCGTGATATACGTGTGTCTGATAAGTTTGTTGACGGACTATATCTGGCAAAGTCAGATAGTGGTTTTCTATGTATAGGGTATGTTGAAACTTTTGTTTTTAGCCCTAAAAGATTATTAAGAAAAAAATAAATTGAAAGGAGTTTAAGATGTCGATCACAGCAGAAAGAAAAATAGAAATAATTAAAGAGTACGCATTACATGAGGGTGATGTTGGTTCTCCAGAGGTTCAGGTTGCAATTTTGACAGAACGCATTAAAAATTTAACAGAACATATGGCTATTCATAAAAAAGATTTTCATACAAGACGTGGTCTATTAGTCCTTGTCGGGAAGAGAAGAAGCTTATTGGATTACCTAAAGAAAGTAAGTGATGCTAGATATCAAGATCTAATTAAACGTTTAGGTCTAAGAAAATAATAGTCATAAATAGAGGGATTCCCCTCTTTTTTTAGGAGTTTCTATAAGAAAAATGGGTATAGCATTTATATTCCCTGGGCAAGGTTCGCAGAAGGTTGGAATGGCTTCTGTATTCACTAACGCATTTAAAACTGGACATGAAACGCTTCAAGAAATAGAGGATGCCGTTTCTATAAAAATTTCAGATGTTATAGAAAATGGACCAATAGAAGAATTGACAAAAACACAAAATGCACAACTTGCAATTTTTGCCGTTAGCATGATTTGTTTTCGAGTTTTAGAAAGAGAGTTCGGACTTGATGCTTCTAATAGTTGTAACTATCTAGCAGGACATTCGCTAGGAGAATACTCCGCATTGTGTGCGTCAGGTTGCATAGATTTGCAATCATGCGCTAAACTTGTGCGGTTTAGAGGAGAGCTAATGGCTAATGCTTTTCCAGATACTTCTGACTGTGCAATGGCCGCCGTTATTGGTCTAAAAATTGAAGATATGGAAGACATAGTGGAACAATACTCAACTGGAGAAAGGATATGTGTTATAGCAAACGATAATTCTTCTTCTCAAGTTGTATTAAGTGGACATAAGGATAAAGTTTTGGAAGCTGGAGATAAATTAAAACAAGAAAGAGGAGCATTCAAAGTTATACAGCTGAATACCAGTGGCCCATTTCATAGTCCTTTAATGACAAAGGCAATGATTGAACTTGATGACTATATATCAAGTAATATAACTTTTAATAAATTAAAGGTACCTGTGATAATGAACATTGTGGGTAAGCAGATTACTGATTCATCAGAAATTCATGCTTTACTATTAAATCAGATCACTGGAAGAGTTCAGTGGCGAAAGACTATGGATATTATTTTAAACGATAAAAATGTTGATAAAATAGTCGAAGTCGCTCCAGGAAAAGTTTTGTCGTCAATGGCGAAGAGAGATTATCCAGAAAGAGATTTTGTTAATTTAGAATCTATATCACAAATAGAGGCTTTTATGAAAGGATAGGTATATGACTTGCAATTACTTGAAACCATTAGAAGGAAAAAGAGCATTAATTACAGGTGGAGCTGGTGCTATCGGCCGTGCTACATCTGTTATCATGGCAAATAAAGGAGCAGAGCTTGTTCTTGTTGATATCAATCAAGAATCATTAGAAAGGGCACAGGCAGAAATACATCAAAAGACTGGGACAACCGCAGGAATCATCAAGTGTGATCTTTCAAATACCGAAGAAACTAAAGAATTGTTTTCAAAGGCAGAATCCGAGTATGGAGATATAGATATTCTTGTCAATAATGCAGGGATTGACAGAGATAAGCTTTTTATGAGAATGACTGAAGAGGATCTTGAGATAGTAATGAATGTCAATCTTCGGGCAGCATTTACGCTTTCAAGGACGGCTGTTATGTCAATGTCTAAGCGCAAGTACGGGCGTATTATAAATATATCGTCAGTTGTTGGATATATGGGAAATCCAGGACAGGCAAATTATTGTGCAAGTAAGGCAGCTATTGTTGGAATGTCAAAGGCTATAGCACTTGAATATGCAAAACGTGGAATTACAGTGAACTGTATAGCTCCTGGAGCTATAAGAACTCCAATGACGGACGTATTAAGTGATACAGCAAAGGAGAATTTTTTAAACAAGATTCCTATGGGATATATGGCAGAACCTGAAGAAATTGGTTATGCTATAAGCTTCTTGGCATCAAGTGAGGCGTCATATATAACAGGACAAACACTTCATGTAAATGGAGGAATGTATACAATATGATAAAAGATGTTGTTATCATAGGCTCAGGACCAGCAGGTTTAACTTGTGCTATATATACAGCGCGTGCTGGTAGATCAACTTATATTATCGCCGGAAACAATCCTGGTGGACAGTTGGTCAATACAGATATGATTGAAAACTTTCCTGGCTTTGAATCTATACGAGGTTCTGATCTTATGATGACAATGATCTCACAAGCCGAAAAGCTTGGAGCAAAATTTATATATGAAACAGCAGCATCAGTTTCAAAGGATAATGATCTGTTTCATATTACTTTGTCATCAGGAGAGGAATTGATTGCCAGAACAGTCTTGGTCGCAACAGGTGCTAAGCATAAACATCTTGGAGTTTCAGGAGAGGCCGAATTTACTAATAAGGGAGTTTCTTGGTGTGCGACATGTGATGGACCTATGTATCGCGACAAAACAGTAGCAGTAGTTGGTGGTGGGAATACAGCAGTCATGGAGGCAATATTCCTTTCAAACTTTGCAAAGCAAGTTTTTTTAATACATAGAAGGGATACACTTAGAGCTGAGAAGGTTAATCAAATCAAGTTGCTTGATAATCAAAAGATTCGTTGCATTTGGAATTCAGAAATAGTCGAAATAAACGGATCTGAAAAATTAGAATCAATCAAATTAAAAAACAATATAACAAAAGAAATACAAGATATAAATATAGAAGGTTTGTTTATAGCAATAGGTACAATCCCTTCAACTGATTTTTTAGCCAATATAATTGACACAGATAGTGAAGGGTATATAATAACAGAACATATTGCGACGAATGTACAAGGACTTTTTGCAGCAGGTGATGTTGTAAGTGGTTCTTTAAAGCAGGCCGTATACGCAGCAGGGCAGGGTGCAGCAGCTGCAAAACAGATCGAAGAATATATAGGCTAAGGTTTTATGACTCCTCAGGATTTAAGGAATATAGACGTAATTGAAAATTCAATAAAGCATATAAAAAACTTTATTAATTTTGATGATATATCTACTAAATTAGCAGGTCTCAAAGTAAAGTCAGAAGCTCCAGATTTTTGGGATAACTCGGAATCAGCTGTAAAGATTATGAAAGAGATAGACAGGATTAAAACTTTGCTTGATCCTGTCGAGTATCTTGAAAAAACTCTGAAAGATATGCAAGGGATGATAGAGCTTGCGGAACTTGAATCTGATGAATCTTTGATTAAAGAGTTATCAGACGAACTTCAGAAGCTAGCAGAAAAATCTGTTTCATTACAGATCGAATCAATCCTAAGTGATAAGCATGATGCAGCAAATTGTTTTATTGAAATTAATGCTGGCGCTGGTGGCACAGAAGCTCAGGATTGGGCGGAAATGCTTGCAAGGATGTATGCGAGATGGTCAGAAAAGAAAGGCTATAGTTTAGAGATAACAGATAAGAATGATGGTGATGAAGCTGGAGTTAAGTCTATAACAATGCATATCAAAGGAAACAAAGCATATGGATGGCTTAAGAAAGAATCAGGAGTCCACAGACTTGTCAGGATCTCACCATTCGACTCAAATGCAAGGCGTCATACAAGCTTTGCTTCCGTGTTTGTATCCCCTGAAATTGATCAGGAAATTGAAATAGAAATCAACGATAGCGATTTACGTATTGACGTTTATAGGGCTTCAGGTGCAGGAGGCCAACATGTTAATAAAACCGAAAGTGCAGTTCGTATCACCCACATTCCTTCAGGTATAGTAACGGCATCTCAGATAGACAGGTCTCAACATAGAAACAGAGAAATAGCTATGAATATGCTAAAATCAAAATTATATGCAATGAAGCTGAAAGAACAAGAAGATGCAGCTAATGCTAATACAAACAAAACAGATATAGCTTGGGGGAACCAAATAAGATCATATGTTCTTCAACCATATCAAATGGTTAAAGACACCCGTACAGGCGTTGAAAAAGGAAATGCAGCTGCTGTTTTGGATGGAGAAATACAAGAGTTTTTAGAAGCAGCAGTCGCTAATTGCTAACGGATAACGGCATGGATACGCACTATAATACCCAAAAAGTTTTAGCAAGAAGAAAAACAATTATTGTAGCGGCACTATTACAGTAAACACATATAATTATGTAAATACAATATTAACACACCTAATTATTAATATTTTTGTTATAATTGGTATAACTATACCTTTTCTTGTTAACGTTATTGATAATGCCAAGTTGATCAGGGCATTGACGATCATATTAATATTACGTAAATAGTGATCGCGTAATGATATCAATTGCGTAAAATTCATGCAATTATATGTTTTTTAAAAGATTTAGATTATGATGCTACATATACAATTACTCTTATTACAGCACGCTAGTTATTTTGCACAGAATTAACAAGAACAAGTAGAATCATTATAGTTATACTAATTAAAAGTACATTGCTCCAAGGCAAGCAGCTGGAATTATGCAATGCGCAGCCTGCTTAAATATCTCATTATACTAATACACATTTAATTTTATATTTATATATTGCTGTAATTGTGCCACTATAGCAACTAGCTTTATTTTTAATGTTTGTCGATAATTATGTTATACTGTATATAAATAGTATTCAACAATACAATTAACATGTCACAAAAAGAACGATTTATATGTTACGATATTATTGTTGGTATAGCTGTAATAGGATATCTCGAGATATTACAAATTTATTAGATATCAATACGCAAGATCATATTAATAAATGTTTTCTAAAACAACAGGGCGATGTTGATAAAGTTATTAAATCATTAGTCGCATCAGGTATTAATATGTCATCTATAACGTATTCTAAGAGTCTGGGAGACTGGAGTAAAGGTAAGACCATCGATTCAACAATAGTTGTTAGAACAAAGAACCTTAAGTTCTTAGATACACTTGATTTGCCAATTAGTAATGCAAGTGTTTCTAGATTTGATTATGATTATTCTGATTCTGAAAAACTAATAGAATCATTAGAAGAAAGAGCAACTGATGATGCACAGCATATCTAAATTAGCATTAGAAAAGAATGTCATTATCGATTACATAAAAGATTATCATATCTATCAATTTCAAAGCTCATTAAAAAACTTACAAGACGGTAACATAAAATATACAGTTAATGTATATATGCGCAAACATATTAGGTAACATTTTCATAAACTTTTATGGGAGTTTTTAATTTTTGACAACATTTAAGTATGTAGGTTAACATATTGATATACCAATAAACAGATTATAAATATATTATGGAAAATAAAAATTTAGAGCTTTTTGCTAATACAATACGTTGCCTTTCAATAGATATGGTAAATGCTGCAAATTCTGGCCATCAAGGTGCTCCATTAGGATTTGCTGACGTGATGTCAGTTTTATTCAATGGTGCAATGAACTTTAATCCAGGTTGTGAAAATAGAGACAGGTTTATTTTATCTATAGGTCATGCAAGTGCTATGTTGTATTCATCTCTCTTCTTATCAGGAAAAACCTCTTTAACAATAGGTGACTTAAAGAGTTTTAGAAAGATAGGCTCTGTATGTCAAGGACATCCTGAAATAAATAAAGATCTTGGGATAGAAATGACTACAGGTGCTTTAGGACAAGGAATAGCAACAGCTGTTGGTTTTGCGATAGCTCTTAAAAAGAAACATATAAAAAGCAAAGTTTTTGTTGTAGTCGGAGATGGAGACCTTATGGAGGGGGTATCTCATGAGGCTATGACGCTTGCATCTAAATTAAATTTAGATAATTTAATAGTGTTATTTGATGATAATGATATATGCATAGATGGTAATGCTTCAGAATTTACTACATGTAATATAGAAAGATTCAAAGCTTATGGTTTTGATATATTTAAGTCGGATGGACATGACTATGATCAAATTAAAAATACGATTGCTCAAGCTAAATCAAGCAACAGACCATCATTCATCTCATTTAAAACAAAAATTGGAAAGTTTACAGAGAAGGAAGGAACGAATAAATGTCACGGAAAATTTGTATCGCTTGAGGAAGCAAAAGCAATAAGGACAAAACTAGGACTACCAGAAGAGCCATTTTCAATTCCAACAGAATTTATGAAAAGCAATACAACAAAACAAATTAGCAAAACAGATATAGATTTTACAGAATTGCGCAAAGTTATCAATGAAATAAAAGTCGGATTTATTAATAATCCAGAGGAAAAGTCGACTCGATACTTTGCTGGAAAAGTCTTCGAAAAACTTTCCGAGAAATTTAAATGGTTGATTGGCGGATCTGCAGACCTATCTTCATCAAACTGCACTATATCAAGCAATAGCAAAGCTATTACAAAAGAATCATTTGAGGGTAATTATATTCACTATGGAGTAAGAGAGCATGTTATGGGGTGTATTATGAATGGTCTTGCTATAGAAGGATTTATTCCTTATGGTGGAACTTTTTTAGTGTTTAGTGATTATATGAGACCTGCTATTAGGAATGCTGCGCTAATGGGATGCTCTCCAATTTTCGTTTTAACTCATGACTCAATTGCAGTCGGGGAGGATGGGGCGACTCACCAGCCAGTTGAACATATTAATTCATTACGGCTTATTCCGAATCTAAATGTATTTAGACCATCATGCGACATAGAAGTTGCAGAATGTATTGAGCTTGCTATCATGAATAGAGCAACTCCATCAGCAATACTTTTATCGCGTAATAATGTTAAAAATATAAGAATAACGCATTTTGACGATAACTTATCTTCAAAAGGTGCATACTTGTTATCAGATTTTTTGTATAACGGAAACGAACAACTAACCATTTTTGCAACAGGTTCTGAGGTTTCATTAGCATATGAACTAAAGGAATCATTAGAAAGCTATGATATAAGAATAGTCTCAGCTCCATGCCTCGAGATATTTAATAAACAGCCAGGAAGCTATAAATCTGATATTTTGTGGTTTAGAAAGTTATTCATAGAAGCCGGAAACACAGACTTGCTATATAAATACAAAAATAGAGATGATGATAAAGTTATAGGGATTTCAAGTTTTGGCGAATCAGGTACAGCCAAAAATTTATTTGAAAAATTTAGAATAGATGCAAAAAGCATTATAGAAGATCATTTTGAGTGCGATATATCAAAACGAGATAGAATTAATGTATACTTAAAATAATATCAGCGTTTATCACGATTATCTATGAGATTGCATTTACCACGAAAATATAATAGTTGACACAGATACATAAACATTTATGGGAGTTTTTAGAGTTTGACTTATATCTTTATACTAAGCTAACCTATTTATATAAAGATTAAATTTTTAAGGAATAATTTTATGAAACACACTAAGTTAGTTATGTTAGGTATTCTAACCTCAAGTCTATATGCATCCGGATTCTATGGAGGTGTTGATATAGGTGCCTCAATAATTAATGCTAAGGCTAATGGTTACGCAGGAATAAATGTACAAGAACTATTGTTTGATATAAATAAATCCAAAGTTAAGTTAGCACCAGGAGCTTTTGTTGGTTATAAAATCAACTCAGAGGCGAATGGGGGGGGTAGAACTATCTTTTAATGCGAATATTGGCAAGACTACATATAAGCTAGCAGACTTATATAAGTTTCGAGAAATGATAGGACAAGCTGATATGTATAAATTTACATATCTTTGTTTAAAATTGTATGAACGATTTTCTGGAACGCTGAAAGGATTAATATCGCATAAGTTCGGAGGTATAGAATTATATATAACTGGTGGGATTAAAGTTAAAAATGTTAAGTATAGCTGTGTTGATGTGGCACAATTTAGTACAGTAAGATATACACATAATATGAACTATCAATCAAAAAAGAAAACACATATGACTCCAGTGTTAGGTTGCGGCATTAAATTTCCTTTTAAAGACAGTTGTTTTATGCGATTAGAATATACATTTGAGTTTCCAGTAAAATTGAAATTAAGCTTGGCTGAAGATCAATCAACATGGAAGTTTGGAAGCGAACGCGTTAAACATAATGTTCATAGTATGAAACTTGGAATTGGCACAATGTTTTAAATTTCGAGTTTCATACTATTAGTGCGGAGCACCGCGCCATTTTCGCTGGCTGCTTATGCGCAATGCAATAACGAATATATGTTATAGTTAGCATAATTATGATGCTTGTCAGTGACGAACTCATAGATTACTTGTTTCAAACATATAAAAGCTGCTATTATAAATGTTGAGATTTTATATGCTGCATAAAAACAGGAAATTTGCTAAAAGATGCTTTTAGTTTCCATAATACACATTATGCGGACATATTCTAGAAAGGATATTTTATGATAGAACGTACATTTTCAATTATTAAACCAGACGCCACAGGCAGAAATATTACTGGCGAAATAAACTCAATGATAGAATCAGCTGGATTTAGAATAGTTGCTCAGAAACGCGTAAAATTAACGATTGAGCAGGCTCAAAAGTTTTATGAAGTTCACAAGGAAAAACCATTCTATAATGATTTATGTGAATTTCTAAGCTCTGCTCCTATAATTGTGCAGGTGCTTGAAAAAGAAAACGCAATAGCAGATTACAGAACGTTAATGGGAGCAACTAACCCACAAAATGCAGAAGAAGGAACTATTAGAAAAAAATATGCTTTATCTATAGATCAAAATTCTGTTCATGGATCTGACGCTCCTGAAACAGCAACTAATGAAATAAGATTTTTCTTTAGTGATACAGAAATTGTTGGATAAAAATGATTAATAAGATAAAAAGGCATATACCAAATATATTGTGTTATTTAAGAATAATAGTTGTGCCTTTTTTCTTATTGTGCCTATTGAATAACTTTGAAACACTGTGTTTTATTTTGTTTCTATTTGGCAGTTTAACAGACTTTTTTGATGGATACCTTGCAAGAAAATGGAAAGTTGAATCTAAGCTAGGTGCTCTACTCGATCCACTCGCTGACAAAATTTTTTCGAATAGTGCTTTATGGGGAATTTATTTTAAAACTCATAATCCTTACTTTTTTATTATAGCCACCATATTAACATGCAGAGACACACTGCTTGTATTTGGTGCTTTGATTGTTTTAGTAAAAAAAATTCACATAGAGCTAAAGCCAATATTCTTAAGCAAAGCTTGTACAGCTATGTTGTTTACTATTATTGCAAACTATTTGCTTTTTGGAGATAAACAAAAATTTTTTGACGTGCCTATTATTGCTTGTATCGGACTTATATGTTTAACCGCCCTACTCTACTTTACTAGATTATTTAAGCGTTAGTTATATAAATAACTATCTATTGTCATTGTATTAAATTGACTGACAACCATTCCATAGCAAAGCGATTATAAATTCAGTTTTTGTTAAATAATTTACATTATCAAAAATTCATCACCTATTGTTTTGAACTTCTGACGTCTGCGAATTTGTCGTGATTTTGAATCTAAAGATAATTCTTTTTGTATATTTTTTATTAACACTTGTTTTAACGTGTCGGCAGCTAACTTTTTATTCCTATGCGCTCCACCAATTGGCTCCTTTACTATTTCGTCAATCACTCCTAATGCCTTAAGATCTTTCGCTGTTAGTTTTTGAACTTCTGCTGCTAAGTTGTTTTTTGTTTCATCCTTCCATAGAATCGAAGCACATCCTTCAGGTGAGATTACAGAATATATTGAATGTTCAAACATTAAAACTTTATCTGCTGTTGCTATAGCTATAGCTCCGCCTGAACCACCCTCCCCTATTATTGTACTTATGAATGGTACTTTTAGTTGAAAGCTTTTTTCCATGCATTTTGCAATAGCTTCTGCGACTCCGCGTTCTTCTGACTCTAATCCTGGATAAGCTCCAGCTGTATCGATAAACGTTAAAATTGGTAGATTGAATTTGTTTGCTAAATCCATAATTCGTATTGCTTTACGATATCCTTCTGGTTTTGGCATTCCGAAATTATGTTTTAACCTGCTTTCTGTATCTATTCCTTTTTCTTGTCCTATAATACAACATTTTATATTGTCTATTGTTGCAAAACCTGTAATTATAGCTTGATCGTCTGCGAATAATCTATCTCCAGCTATTTCGATAAAGTCCTCAAAGATATTATCGAGATAATATGTAAATTTTGGACGGTCTGGATGTCTTGAAACTTGCACAGTTTGCCATGGTGTTAATTTTTGATAGATTTGTGTAAGCATGCGATCTATCTTGTTTTGCATCCTAGTTATCTCGTTAGCTACGTCTATATCGCCTATTTGTGCTGCGTTACGCAATTCTATGATTTTTTTTTCAAGTGCAGAAACCTGTTCTTCAAAATCAAAAACTATACTCATTTTTTAAACTGAAAATTACTGGAGGCCGAGACCGGAATCGAACCGATATACAAGGATTTGCAGTCCTCTGCATAGCCATTCTGCCACTCGGCCGCTTTTGAAAAAGCTGTTCATATACTAACATGAAAATAATGTTATTTTCAATAAAAAAAATCTTCCTAGTATTGACAATCATCTTAGAATTGAGAAGCATTCTAACATTAACAGGCAGCGCCCAGCGCCCTTCCAGCTGCCTGCTTGTGTGCAATACGATAACGTGCATTAAACTATATATTCATAGATATAATTGCTATACTACATTATGAAACTATATGATACGTACAATTTCGTAGTATCTAAAATGAAACAACCAAACCACTCCACTATTAAGCCGGCAGCTCCATTTCCCGCCGCCGGCTTATAAACAAAGAAGCATTTTATAACATTTTATCATAATTAAGCACACAGCACAGAATAGCGCTAATAGCAGCATGCTTGCTGATATGTCAAACTTATAACAAACACGCATAAAATAAACATAAAATTTACCGAACATCACAAAGCAACATATGCAACCGCAATCGAAAATAGCAGACAGCTCAAAGCGACATCACAAACCTAAAATATCAACAACAAAACCTAAGCCACCTTCCACGCAAGTGGAACCAGTGGCTGGGACACAACGACTATATCAAACACAAAACCTTACCTATACTATATATCATTATTCCTACTACTATATTTTTTTGAAAAAATGGTGGCAGTGCCACTTCCATTTCCTTAAACCAATATATAACCTTAACGTGCCTTGACATATAGTGAAGCTTCATTGATATAATGCGAACAGCCTTTTTGAAATATATAGTTATCAAAGCATCATAATAGCCATGCATTCAATATGTAGCAGTATAATGCAATATTTAAGCTGGCGGCGTCACGCGTCATTCCCGCATCCTGCTTATGCGCAACAATAAACTATAATCTTCATTGATATAATTGCCATAGTATGGCAACATAAGCCTTTTTGAAAATATATATAGTAATCATATTGATAGTGCGCAATTGATATTATCAATTGCGTCTAAGAAATAGCAGTATTAAAGATGTCTTCTACAATATAGCATTTTATTGCTGTATTTATGTAATATAACAATAATAGAATGTTTAATATTTATAATGTTCACTATCTTTTAGTATCGCATAATATATATCTTTTAATTTATATAGTTCTTCAACTTCTATTGATTCATTAACCTTATGCGCACCATCTATCTTTGATCCTATTTCAACAACCTGTGTTATGTTGCGTATAGATACAGCATCTGAGTTGCCTCCACTTGTACCTATCGAAGGGATTGTTCCATTTATACGTTCTAAGGTTTTTGACAGTGAATTTATTAAATCTTGTGAACAACCTACAAATGGTGTTCCAAATCTTTCAAATATACATTCTATGTTTTTTGGAAGCTTTGTTTTTATATGTTTTTCCAATGATTCAAATGTCCATTCATTATTAAACCTTACATTTAATTTTGCTGTAATCTTGGATGGTATTATATTCCTGACATTATTATTTGTATCTATAGAAGTTATTTCTATATCTGATGGATCAAAGAAATCATTTCCACTATCTAATTGTTTTAAGATGAACTCATTAAGAAACGATATAAATCTGTGCAGATGATTTTTATATTTTTTTCCATTTACGACATGACATTGATCTCCTGTTGAAATTAAATCAACATTAAGGCTACCTTTGCATCCGATCTTTATATATTCGCCAGACTCATTAGCCGAACAACTTTCACATAAAATACATAAAGAAATTTTTTCGTTTTTACTTAAAAGGTGCTCTACTAACTTTTTTGTACCATTATCGCCCATGATCTCTTCATCACTTGTTAACATGATGCTTATGGAAAAATCAGGATTTTTTGTTTTAATAAATTCTTTGATGGCTATAATTGCTGATACGAGAGGCCCCTTCATATCATTTACGCCTCTCCCATATAAAACGTTGTCAATTATTTCAAGGTTAAAAGGATCAGTTTTCCAACCGTCCATAGGTGGCACTACATCAATATGACCTGCAAAGCAAATATTTTTATCACTATCACCATACTTCGCATAAAGATTTGTTACGCCATCAAATATATATTTTTGGCAACAAAACCCTATTTCTGAAAGAATTCCAGAAACATAATCGATAGCTTCTTCTCCGTTTGGAGTTATGGTTTTAAAACTAACTAAGTCTGACAAAATTTTTAACAATTCTTTACTCATATCCTTTTTCCCTTCAGCTCAATAATTTTAAACAAGCTACTATAATCTCATTTGTTGATAAATCCTGAGTGTTATTCTTTGAAACTTCCTCTATTGCCTTCATTATGTTATGCTTTTGATATCCTAAACTTACAAGGCCAAGTATTGCATCATTAACATTTGAGTTGTGTTTCTCGCATATATCTCGAACCTTGCCAAGGTTTTTATCCTTTAGTTCTAGGAGTATTCGTTCTGCAGTTTTCTTGCCTATTCCACTAACCTTGCAAAGAGTAACTGTATTTTGGGTAGCAACAGCTGTAGCGAACTCTTCTATAGAAAGATGAGAAAGAACTGCCATAGCAGATTTAACTCCAATCCCTGGAACATCTAAAAGAGCATTGAATATGTTTATCTCTTCATCGTTTGTAAAACCGCATAGATACTGAGTTTCTTGCCTAAAAATATGAGCGATTCTGACAGAAACGTTATCTCCAACAGATAAGTCGTCTAGCATCTTTGATGATAGAAAAACATGGTATCCTACTCCTGATACATCTATAATAACACTATCATCAAACTTTGTATCTATTATGCCTTTTAGCTTTGCTATCACTTCTTACACGCTCCGTTGCACCCTTGACATGGCTTATGGTTTTTGTTTGTAACGATAAAGCCGTGTCCAAAACTATTTTCAACTATATCTATATTTGTTCCATTTATAAGAAGTTCTATTTTTGGATCATAAAAAAATTTGATTCCATCGATATCTATAAATGAATCTGAATCGATATCTGTTTTATAAGCCATCGTATATTCAAAACCTGAGCATCCACCAGAGACAACTTTAATCTCGATACCAATTGCATTTTGTTCGTTTATTAATTCTTTGAGTTTTTTCTTTGCACTTTCTGTTACTGTTATCATATTATTCTCCTTTCTAAGTTTTGCTTTATAGTTATTTATAGCAGCTTCAATAGCTTCCTTTGCAAGAACAGAGCAGTGTTTCTTTATATCAGTTAATTCAAGAGAATCCGCAACGTCTTCATTTCTAATTTTTAAAGCTTCATCAATAGTTTTTCCCTTAAGAAGTGTTGTCGTAAGTTCCATCGATGCTATTGCTGAAACGCATCCAAATACTTTATATTTGGCATCTACGATAATATCATTTTCATCGAAAAATAATTGCAGCTTCATTACATCGCCACATAAAGGAGATCCTACAATACCTGTTCCTACATTTTCGAGGTTTTTATCGAATTCGCCTATGTTTTTCATAGCTTCATAGTATTTCATAGTCCTATCGCTGTATTGCATACACTCACCTCTTAAATACGCTATCAATATCTATTCCAGACTTTATCATATCCCAAATCGGGCTCATTTTCCTTAACTTATTTGTTGCATTTATAAGAGCTTCGATTGCTACATCTATATCTTCTTTTGTTGTCATTCTACCAATCGAAATTCTCAATGATGACTGTGCTATATCTGGCCTTATATTCATTGCTGCTAGAACATGTGAAATTGATAGCTTATTTGATGTACAGGCCGATCCAGAAGATATAGCTATTCTATTTGCCTCCATCATTAGCGCTTCACCTTCACACCCCCTAAAGCTTAGGTTTATTATTCCGGGATAGTTAGAAGATCCTGAACCATTAATATAAATCTCTTCTAATTGTGCTTTTATCGAATCTATCAAATACATACGAAGATTCTTAATTCTATTATAATCACTCTCCATAGACTCTTGAGCAATGTTCGCTGCTGCGCCAAATCCAACACACAAAGGAACTGGAATGGTCCCTGCCCTTATTCCAAACTCAACATCATAGTTTGCATTTGGAATCCTTATGTATTTTCGTTTTGTTTTTTTGCAGAAAAGAATTCCTATACCTTTAGGGCCATATATCTTATGTGCAGAAGCGCTTAGGAAATCTATATCGAGAAATTTAACATCTATTGGAATTTTGCCAAATCCCTGCGTTGCATCTATATGCAGCAAAACATCATTTTTAGTACACATTTCTGAGATTCGTTTTATATCTTGTAGAGCCCCAGTTTCATTGTTAACAAGACAAATAGACAATAACCCAACATTTTCCAATAATGTTTCTAAAGCTTCAAAATTCAACAACCCATCACTATTTATATCAAGGTATTTTACAGCTACGCCACCTCTTCTCAATGTTTCGGCACAGGTTAAAGTTGCCTTGTGTTCTGTCTTGATAGTTGCAAAAAAGCGATCCTTAATGTGTTCCATTGCTCTTAGTATAGCTATGTTGGATGACTCGGTCGCTCCACTAGTAAATATAACTTCATCAAAATCAGCATTGATTAAATTTGCTATCTGTTGTCTAGCTCTATTTTCACCACCCTTCGCTTTTTCTCCATACAAATGCAGTGAATTTGGATTACCGAAGTTTTCAGAAAAGTATGGTATCATAGCGTCAATAACCCTATTATCACAAGGCGTTGTTGCAGCATAGTCTAGATATATTTTGTCCTGCATAATCTTATCTTCCTAAAAGAAAAAACTACATTAGACATTATATTATTAAACTTTGAAATTATATTAGAAAATTTTTTTTACATTGTATGATTTGTCCTGGCTTTAAGTCTCCAAGTTCATACGGACCGTATTTTGTCCTTATAAGTTTATTCACTTGTATATCAAAATAGTTCATTAGTTTTCTAATTTCTCTGTTTTTCCCTTCTCTTAAGGTTAATTCAATCCAAAAGTTTTTTCCATCTCCTGTTTTTATTGTATTTACTTCAACTGGAGCATAGCATATTCCTGAAATTGTTATGCCTGATTCAAGTTGCTTGATAATTGCATCATTAATTGTTCCAAAGCACCTAACTCTATATTTTCGTTCCCAAGCGGTTTTTGGCGACTCTGCTAATCTCGCAAAATCAGCATTATTTGTAATTAAAAGCAACCCTTCTGAATTTAAGTCAAGTCTTCCAACTGATATTACTCTTTCACTAATTTTTGTTTTTATGTTATCAAATACAGTCGGTCTATTCTTTTCATCTCTATGAGTTGTTATTAATCCATTAGGTTTATAATACTTCCAAACTTTTATTTTTGAAGCTTTTGTTAAAGTATATAGTTTATCGTTGTACGTTATTTGATCTCCATAATAAACTTTGCTACCAAGAGCGGTAATCGTTTTTTTATTCACAGTTATTTCGCCTGTTTGAATTAATCTATCTGCATCTCTTCGTGAACAAATACCCAAAATCGATAATGCCTTATTTAGTCTTATAGTTTCTGTCATTATATGAATCTTTTTTTTGATTTATTATAGCACATCAATTGATCCGTGATGTGCCATAATAATAAAATTAGAAACCAAGTGCGTTCTTAAGCCACTTGAAAGGCTTTAATATAATATCGAAAAATGAAAAAGTGTTATTATTTGTGTTCAATAATGTATTGTTATCATTTGTATTCAATTTTGAGATATGATTATTCCAAATTATTTGAGCTTCTTCTTTTGTGGCATTTACCAATGATTCTGCAAGTCTTCTATTTGTCTGAAATATCATATAACACATAGGTTGTCTCCAGTTACCACCCCAAATATTAAAACCATGTTTTTTGAAAATTTGTGCGATTTCTGGTGTTATCATGCCAGGACGTTGAAGGCCTCGGTTCATAAACCTATCATCTGAACCTTTTTCTTGTATTATTGTTTTATGTATTGCATCTAACTCTGCTGGATCTGATATATACCTGCTCAAATCATCTTTTACTTGTTTTTTGTCTTCTTCATAATCTGAAGATCTTTGTGGAATTACATAATTATGAATAGCATCAAAAGACGGATTCATATATGGGTTTACATCGATAGCAAGTCCAAAGGCATGAATAGATGGAGTTTTTGTTGGGTCGTTTCGTATCTCTCTATGATTATAAATACCAATTGAATAAATTGGAAAATTCATATCATATAGTTCTTTAAAAATTTCCTGGATTGAATCGCAAGCGACATCCAAAGCCTGGACCTTCATTGTTGATTCTCCCCCTGAAAAAGTTCTGTGTTGTATTTCTATTGTTTGTATTCGTCCTCCTATCTTTCCTTCTAATTCTTCTAGTTTCATAAATTCCGCAGAATTAATTGCATTCGCAAAAAGCAATAACCCACAAATTTTTTTTACCATATTCATAATAACAATAAACATCTACTTGCGAAAGTATAATACTTAACTGCAAAATAGTCAATATTAAAAAGATTTTTCAAATATACCTTTAAAAAAGATATTATTAAAAGGCGTTAATTTTGAAGTAAGCTTATATTCATTACCGTTCCATCTAATAGCAGATATTCTTTTATATCTGAACGATGGAGGTGGTTTTGGAAAAATGACATTATATTGAGATTTATTTAGTTGATCTGGAGCTATATTCGCTCTTGTGTTTATAATATCATTATAAATTTTTGCTGTTGTTGAAGTTATGTCTTCATTTTTTTCTAGCAATACTATGCGTTCATATAGTGTAGAAATTAGTTTCTTCATTTTATGCCTCCATTTTTAATGTAGAGTTAATGGACGATGGCTATGTATAATATGTTTGACATATTTTGACTCGAGAACGTCCTCATCAGAACATTCGTAGATATTTTTTGCTATTTGAAGAACTGCAAATTGTAAGTCACAAGATACCTCAAATTGCTTATCAGTTATGCCTGCTGTATATATAACTTCAATTGGATCCTTGTATCCATTTGTAATTATTATCGTTTTATCATTGCATGAATCTACTCTATATTCTATATCTTCCTTTGTTTTTTCATTAATGCGTTTTACAGAATATACTTTTATAACTTGTCTTATCGGAAGGATAACTTTTCGTGTTGGAGAAATTTCATTCGTATAATCTGTATATTTGAACTTTTTCTTTAAAATAGGTCTTTCTATATTTTTTTCTAATATATCAGTTGCCATATTAATAATTGTTTTAAGGTAACCATCTTCATGATCATGATCAATTCTTAGATGCGCTTTTAGTATTGAGATTGGTAAAACATAAGAGTTTGCCTGTTCTATTACTATATTCATAATTTATTTCCTTTCAAAAACGATATTTAAAACGATGGTTTTTATCTCCATCCTAAAAATATGTTAACGTAGGTTAATTTTTCGTGTCAAAAAATAAAAACTCCCATAAAAATTTATGTTTTTATAAATCTTACACGTCAGAAAATGCTTTGTTTTCAATAGCTGTTAATATCTCTGTGACCAAATATATTATGCTTGGGTGCTACTATAATAGTATCGCACAACCGACATAAGTCGAATGCAGGTATAAAGAAGATTATTAAAAGAAATGGATGTTTTCTGTGGTACTGCAATCATTTTTAGTATTATTTGCCGTTGTTTTGCTAGTGACGCATAAGTTCATTTTTTATTAATTTGATTGTTAATTCATGAACTAGCTGCCTAATATCAGCTCGACAAAAAACATATAACTTTATGTAAAAATATTATTTAATAGGTATCAAGAGCAATATTATTTTGCGACGTATAGCTCAATTTCAGCAATCTGCTTATCGTAATGCGATTGCTATCATACAAAATACTTGTATACAAGCTTCATTGATATAATTGAACAGAAATAAATATAATTATTAATGATTTTTGTAAGTGTTTTTTTTATTCGTTTTTTCAACACTCACTCGTTTCAGAGTCACAGTCTTCATAATACTCTTGATCGCATGAATCTGTTTCTATGTTAGAAGTCCTACGATGTTGGTTTAGATAATCTATTCTATTTTGTGGCAATACAAAAACTACATGATCTCTATCACCGTCAAATTTTATACCTGTATTATTCTCTAGCGTTTCCAACCGCATATCTTTTCTTACATTTTTTGTTAAGTATGTACAATCTAAAGGCACCCTAAATCGAACAGGACTATCTTCTGTACCTTGTAAAGTTATTGTAAAGTTTTGTGTTTGAGTTTCTATGTATTTTGGAAGTACGCATATTGAGTCTGCTTCAAATATACATTTGCCGTTAGACGCAAATGATTCAAGATCTCTAACATCAGTAAAATCTATAATCGATTCAGATCTATTTATTAATGTCCCATTTTCTCCAATATATAAAAATGTATTGTTTGCAAATTTCATATTCCCACAATTTTCAAATTCTGCTGAACTAGATGATATGCTTAGACCAGACTTTTCTGATATTGTACTTTTAATATCGATCTTTCCAGTAGTTGGGATGTATTCGATGATGTCAATGCCATTTTCTCGCTCGGTGAAATATTCTTTTATTATTGTTTCATTTGTTATATTGTTATCTGCTTTCCATTTAAGTAGAGCTATATTAATTAAATTTTTTAGTGTTTTATTTGTATCAATATCTTTAAGTTCATTCATCGCAATTATTTTGAAGGAATGGGCATTCTTTTCTAGCCACTTTTTATTGTCTTTTTGCCATTTTAATATTGAATTAGCTAGATCGCTTGCATTAATGCACTCATCTATGCCTAGTTTTTTATATGTTATATGTTTGATGCCACTTTGAACTTTTTTGTGACCGTTGTTTAGAAATTTATCATTAACTATTAATGTTCCACCAGTTATATCAATGCTATTATAATTTATTGAATCTTTTAGCAATCTTAAATTTACAAAAGTTTTATCTTTTCCTGGCTTTAAAATTATATGTCCATAATTTTTAAAACCATTTTTATACTCAAAATTTTCTCCATTTTGGCTACCAATTATTTCCAATGTTTCATTTTGAGAAATGTGTTTTTTATCTAGTTGATCTTCTTCAAATTCAACTGTAATATTAACTGTTTTATTAATAAACTTTATTCCTGTTTCGTCTCTAATTGCTTGTAACAAGTTCTGGTAATTTTTATTAATATATTGACATTCCTTTGGTATGATTACAATCAGTGTCTTTTTGACCTCTTTTATATTGTATAAATCTACCGTTATACATTCAGCTCTTTTAGTTATTTTCTTTGGTATTATGATTCTAGATAACTCTTTCGGTTCAAGTAAAAAATTATGCTTAGAAAGATCATAACTTTCAGACATATCAAATATACTACCTGATTCACCAATAATAACAGCACTATCGTCAGAGCCTATAGTGCTGTTCTCTTTAAGCTTTATTATTCCACTATTGTTAATATTAATTTCACTATTAAGTATGCCTGATATATTTATTATTCCTTTTTTGCCATTATTAAAAATTCCATTTCCTGTAATTGAAACATCAGAATTTTTGCTTGTATTAAAAGTACCGTGGTTATTTATTTCTCCATTTATGACAAAAGTTATACCGGATCCGTTATTTTCAATAGAACCACCTTCCAGAACATTTATGGTATTCTTTTCTGCTAAGTCTATCGTACTGTTAACATCGCATTTTAGTTTACCGCTAATAAAAAGTCCAGAACCTGGATCGTAGTAAGCTGTGGTTTTCTTTGTAGGTTTGCCATACAAATCTATCTGAGTTTCTTCTTTTCCAAAACTAAATATTGTATTCGATATTTGAAAATATTCACCATTGTCGTTTTAATAAAATAAACCGTTTAGGCCAAAAACATCATCTTTTCTGTATAGTTTTAATATTTCTTGGTCGTCAACTAGTATAGTAGATTTTTTGTTATCAATGTTGACAGTAATTTCTGTAGTTTTGGGGAGCAGTTGAATTATTCCTCCACTATTATTCGTAAGTGTTCCATTTAAGAAAATCGCACTATTAGTTGAAAAATGACCTGTATTTGTCATGTTGCCCCAAATAGTAAATTCAGTGTCTGGTGATTTGGTTAATTTATCAACTGGTATGATTACATCTGCTGAGCCTACTACGTGCTGCCTATCAATAGGCTGTAAGATATGGATAAAATCATCTTGGCTGATATCGCTATGTTTATCTGTATGATATTTTATATTACCTTCATTTTTAAAAGTACCTCTATCTGATATAACGATTTGACTTTTATTATTTACGATAATCGTATTGTTTTGTAAATTAGAGTAATCTCCATATATATTGAGTTTTTCTCCATTTAAAGTTATATCGCTATACTCATATGCTCGAGTGTTTTTGTTGTTGTTTAGGTCTGTTATTGTTGCGGCATTAATAGTCCCAAACAGTATAAAACAGAAAAACAGACGAAACATTTGATATTAATATAAATGGTTCCAACATTTATATTATACTAAATACTTCTTTAAAAATCTACCAGTATAGCTTTGTTCACAATTAGCGACATCTTCTGGTGTGCCTTCGACGACTATATTTCCGCCACCAGCGCCACCTTCTGGCCCAATATCGATTATCCAATCTGAAACCTTTATAACATCCATATTATGCTCAATAACAACAACTGAGTTTCCTGCTTCGACTAATATTTGCAGAATCTCAACTAGTTTTTTAACATCATCTGCATGAAGACCTGTTGTTGGTTCGTCTAGAATATACAGTGTGTTACCAGTTGATTTTCTTGATAGCTCTTTTGCAAGCTTAACTCTCTGTGCCTCTCCTCCTGAAAGCAAAGTTGCTTTATGTCCAAGAGTTAAGTATCCGAGACCGACTCTACACAGGCTGTTTAACTTTTGATAGATAGCTGGTTGATTTTTAAAAAACGCAGCCGATTCTTCTATCGTCATATCAAGAATGTCTGATATACTTTTACCATTGTATTTTATTTCTTGAGTTTCTCGATTAAATCTACGTCCTCTGCATTGATCACATTCAACGTATACGTCTGGCAAAAAGTGCATTTCTACCTTAACGACACCATCTCCCTTACATGCCTCGCACCTTCCACCTTTAACGTTGAAAGAAAAACGACTACTTGTGTATCCCCTAGCTCTTGCTTCTGGGAGTGATGCAAAAAGGTTTCTTATATCTGTGAAGCATCCAACATATGTTGCTGGATTTGATCTTGGTGTTCTTCCTATTGGGGCCTGACTTATATCTATAACTTTATCTATAAGATCTATATTGCGAATGCTTCCAAGTTCTTTAACTTTTGTTGAACCTCTATTCAGTGTTTCGTATATAGCTCTAAAGAATGTGTCGATTATTAATGTTGACTTTCCCGATCCAGAAACTCCAGTCACACAGACAAATGCTCCAAGTGGAATTTTAACATCTATGTGTTTAAGATTATTTGCATAGACATCCTTAAGCCCTATCGACCTATTTGGATTAATTCTGCGGCGTCTCTTTGGAACCTCTATCTTTTTTTCTCCTGAAAGATATTGTCCTGTTAAACTATTCGGATTTTTCTTAATTTCATCGACTGTTCCGACTGCACATATCTCACCGCCATGAACACCTGCCTTTGGACCTATATCAATAATCCAATCTGATGCATTCATAGTGTCTTCATCATGCTCAACGACTATAACAGAATTACCGTAGTCGCGAAGCTCCTTTAGAGTCCCAATCAATCTATCGTTATCTCTTTGATGCAACCCTATTGAAGGTTCATCTAGAACATACATAACGCCTGTTAAACCTGATCCTATTTGAGATGCTAGTCTGATACGTTGGCTTTCTCCGCCTGAAAGAGTTTCAGATGCTCTTGATAGTGTTAAATACTCAAGCCCAACGTTTATTAAAAATTGTAGCCTTAATCGTATTTCATTCAAAATTTTTTCTGCTATAGATTGTTCTTTTTGTGTAAGTTTGTCCCAAACATCATCACACCATTTTCTGGAATCGACTATCGACATGTTTGATATTTCGGCTATATTCTTGCCGTCGATTTTGACACATAATGCCTCTTGAGATAACCTAGTTCCATTACATGTTGGACACACCTCTCGATCATCAAATGTTATATCTTCCATATCGTCAACATCGATTCTTAGTTTTCTGCCGAATGGTAAATTTACGGTAATACCCTGCCTAAAACCAAGACCTCCGCAGTCCTTACAAGCTCCCATTGGCGCGTTAAATGAAAATAATCTTGGCTCTATTTTTTCAATACAAAATCCAGATACAGGACAAGCAAACCTTTCTGAAAAAAGCTTATCTTTATTTGTGTCAAACTCTCTGGCTATAAGAATGCCATCAGATTGCTTTAATGCTATCTCAACTGAATTTGCCAATCTTTCTTTTAACTCAGCTATCTCTTCTTTTGTTTCTGGAATAGATATTCGATCTATGACTACAAGAATATCATGCTTAATATTTTTTTCGAGAGGTGGCACACTGTCAGTATCATAAAGTTCACCGTCAACAAAAACCTTACTGAAGCCGTCACTAACTAAGTGAGCCAGTTCAACTTTAAATTCACCTTTCTTTTTCCTTGCAATAGGCGCTAATAGATAGTACTTTTTGCCTGCTGGAAATGCAGCTATATCATCTACTATTTGCGATACCGTTTGAGCCGTTATTGGAAGACCGGTTGTAGGTGAATACGGAATGCCTATCCTTGCAAAAAGCAGTCTTAGGTAATCATATATTTCTGTTATTGTTCCAACGGTTGATCGCGGGTTTTTAGATATGGTTTTTTGCTCAATCGAAATAGCTGGACATAAACCTTCTATTTTTTCGACATCTGGCTTTGGCATTAAATTAAGGAACTGTCTTGCATACGAAGAAAGGCTTTCCACATAACGTCTTTGCCCTTCAGCATATAATGTGTCAAATGCCAACGTTGATTTTCCTGATCCACTCAAACCTGTTATAACAACAAGCTGATTCTTAGGAATATCAACATCGACATTTTTTAAGTTATGCTCTCTAGCGCCTCTAACTTTTATGTATTCCATATCTGTACTCTTTTAATTAAAGTTGATCAATCTCTTTCTTTATCGATCTAACGGCTCTGTCTGCCTCGAATAAACACGGTATGATATTTTTCTTTTTGTTTTTATATGTTGCAACATCTCCTGCGGCATAGCAATTTTCAATTGATGTTTGCATTGTTTCAATATCGACATCTATAAGATGATTTATAACATTTAGTCCTATGGATTGCAACCCAAACATTGAACTTGGACATGCCGCGAACCCATAACTAAACAAAATATGATCAGCTTTAAACTGGTGTTCTTTGCCTTCTTTGTCTGTTGTTGTAACTAATCGCTCTGGGATATCTGCTATGTTTGTGATGTTATGATCTAACACTAACTTTAAGATTCCATCTTTGGCTAGTCTTTCGATATGTCCAACTTTCGAAGGTTCGCACGTAAACTTGTTGCGTCTATGTATAATTGTTACACTCCTTGCTGTATTAGAAAGGTTTATCGCAAAGTCAACAGCTGAATCTCCACCACCTGCGACTATAACATCTTTGTTACTATAAAGGTCTTGTTTTAATCTACAGTGTTGCACAAAATCTGAAGAGATGCTATCAATGCCTTTTATTGTTGATGGAATGTTCGGTTTCATTTCTCCAATACCGGTTGTGACTATAATGTATTTCGAGCTTATTTTGATTTCCCTGCATTTTAAAGTATCTTGGATGTCTATGCTAAACAAGTCATCAATTTTTGAGATGTTAATTACCTTGTGGTTATACAATATTTTTTCTTTGCTAACACACTGTGATGAAAATTTTTCGATAAATTTCTTTGCGATTTCACCATGAAAACCCGGAACTCCATACAGAGTTTTTTCTGGATACAGAGCTGCGCATTGTCCTCCAGTTATGTCTAATGCCTCAATTAAAGTGAAATCAATCGATAATAACCTACATATATACGATGCATAGAGTCCTGCGACTCCTGCACCTATTATGCAAACATCTGAATATCCAGAGATATTTTTCGCAGATAACATATATGACTTTTATTTATTTTCTCCGGTTGCCAACTTGACTTTTGCACACATTCTTGAGATCTTTCTGGATGCTGCATTTTTGTGAATGACGCGTTTTGCAACCCCGCGCATGATTTCCTTTTGCATTTCTGAGAAAGCCTTCATAATGTTCTCTTTTGTTGCCTTTTCAGCTATAGCAGTTTCAAGCTTCTTTATGAAGGTTCTAATGCGGCTTAAACGACTGATATTGACAGCACGTTGTCTTTCTGATTTTCTTATGCTTTTCTTCGCTGATTCGTGAGAAGCCATTTCTATTTTTTAAATAACAATTAACTAACTAGTATATTAACACAAAGGCAACCAAAAGATCAATCTATTGATTTGTTTAGTATTAACAAGCTTTAAATAGTGGCGGCTGCAAGTATAATATCGTTGCAGCCGCCACCTATCGGACGCAATTGATAATATCAATTGCGAACTATCAATATGACTATATATATTTTCAAAAAGGCTGTTCGCATTGTATCAATGAAGCATGCATAATGCTAGCTATTGTATTGCGCATAAGCAGGCGGCGCAAAGCGCCATTTTCACGGCATGCTTAATGATTATAAAACGTTATATGATGCTTATTCTTTCATAAGCCGGCCGCGGAAAATACGCGCGGCGCGGCCGGCTTTAAATATCGTCTTATACCGATACGTATTAAACATTAAGTTTACATAATGTTATATATTATCAGTAAGAAACGATGTGATACTACAATACTTTTTCAAAAATAATATAGTAGTAGTCTTATATGTTTGTTTATATATAGTTGTTGTAGTACGGCTGTCGCGCTGCGACCGAAACTGGTTCACTTCTTACGAAGTGAAGGTGGCTTAAGGTTTTGGTAACTTTATCACTATTTGTTGCGGCATATCGTTGTGAGGTGAATAGACGTGTTGTACGTGAAGATTTTATGCATATTTGATGAGCTTTTAATTTTTGCACTTATTAAGTTTGTTAGTTATTACTGAAACGGATATTATCTTGATAATATCAGAAAAAACAAAAGGTAAAAATCCAACTTGAAATGCAGCTTTTACGCCTATGAATTGACCTAACCAAATTGTTCCTATAGTTAATATTATAAATGAGAAAACAAAACCACTGAAAATTTTTGATAAAAAACTTGAGTTTATTTTGTTGAGCTTACATGCGATAAAAGTTGCCGGCAAAAATGCTAATATATATCCACCTTTTACCCCAAGGATTGTACCAATTCCATAATAAAAATTTGAAAAAACAGGGAGACCAAGCATGCCCTCTACGAGATACATCGTAATAGACATTAATGCCATTTTTAATGGCAATGTACAAGCTATAAAAAATATAGCCGCTGTTTGCAATGTAAATGGAACTGGAAACCAAGGTATTGTTATTTGTGCTGATATTGCAATAAACAATGAGGCAATAAACGATACTAATATGCAATTGCTTGATGATGCTAATTTTATATTCATAAAACTAATTTTTAATAACAGTAACAACAATATTGTATTCAATAAGTTCATTTCGAGCAATACAAATAACAAAAATTTGAATCACAAAATACATTCATATTTTGATAATCCCAATGGTTTTATAATTGCACGTATACATAATGAAGCTGTTAAGTTCTAAAAAAAACTGTAACTTAAGGTGTGTAAGCACAGTGTTTGATATGATACAATTCATTATATTTTAATTTTTAGGAAAAGTTATATGTCGATTATAGCAAGCATTTTTGCACGTGAAATCTTTGATTCAAGAGGATATCCGACGATTGAAGCTGAGGTTGTATTGGAATCTGGAGCATCAGGTGCGGCTAGTGTTCCATCAGGTGCTTCTACTGGATCATTTGAGGCCGTTGAATTAAGGGATGGCGGAGAAAGAATATTGGGTAAAGGAGTACTTCAAGCTGTAAAGAATGTTAATGAGGTACTAGCTCCTAAACTGATAGGACTTGACGCATTAGACCAAACATTTATCGATAAGTTAATGATAGAAATTGATGGAACTGAAAATAAAGGCAAGTTAGGTGCTAACGCAATTTTAGCTGTAAGTTTAGCAATTGCAAGAGCTGCTTCTGATTTTTATAATATGCCGTTTTATAGGTATATTGGAGGACTAAGGTCATCGACATTTCCAAGGCCTATGATGAATATTTTGAACGGAGGCGCACACGCTGATAATAAAATTGATGTTCAGGAATTCATGATAGTTCCAGCAAAACAAAGTTCATTTAAAGATTACGTTGTAATATGTTCAACAATATATCACACATTGAAGAAAATCTTAAAAAACAAAGGATTAAATACAAATGTAGGTGATGAAGGTGGTGTTGCTCCAGATCTTGGATCAACAAAAGAAGCTTTGGATTTAATAGTTGAAGCTATAAAAACGGCCGGATATAAACCAAATGAAGATGTTCAAATAGCATTGGATGTTGCTGCTTCTGAACTTTATAACGATGGTAGATATAACATTGAAGGAACGACAAAAAGTTCCGATGAAATGATTGATTTTTATCATGATTTAATTAACAGTTATCCAATAGTTTCTATAGAGGATCCTTTTGCAGAAGAGGATTGGGATGGTTTTAAAACAATGAATGAAAGACTTGGAGATAAGGTTCAAATTGTTGGAGATGATTTATTTGTTACGAATCCCAAAAGACTTCAAAAAGGTATTGATAATAAATCAGCAAATGCAATTCTTATAAAATTAAATCAAATAGGAACTTTAACAGAAACCCTTGAGGCAATTAAATTAGCTCAAGAAAATAATTATAATGTTATTATATCGCATCGATCAGGAGAAACCTGCGATACGACAATTTCCGATCTTTCCGTAGCTGTTGGTGCAAAATATATCAAAACAGGAGCTCCAGCAAGGGGAGAGAGAGTCGCAAAATATAACCAGCTTATAAGAATAGAAGAATTAGTAAATATATACAAAAAATAAATCAATTAAAAGCCACATTTTAATATTGTGGCTTTTTAAGTATTATCCAATGTCAAACCTAACATTATTTTTTGTTTCATGTCATCCTCAATGTTTTTAAAATCTGTGTTTTCTATCGCACATTGTAAAAGTTGAGTTCTGGACGCATTATTTGAAATAAGTCCAGCTAATGCATTATTAATTTTTAGTATCTCGCATATAACCATCCTTCCTTTTTGACTAGCTTTTTTAACGAGCCTTTGAGATATAACAGATACTAGATTATCAGCAATCAAAGAATCAGAAATACCTAATTCTGTCAGCCTAGCAATAGCGCCTACACTGTCGTTTGAGTGTAATGTTGTGATAACAAGATGTCCAGTCATAGATGCACGTATTGCCATTTTCGCGGTTTCTTCATCTCTTATTTCTCCTATTAATATAACATCTGGATCCTGACGCAAGATAGAACGAACACCATCAGCAAACTCTATTACACCGCGTCTTATTTCAGTTTGTCTAATTCCATGGATTTGATATTCTATAGGGTCTTCAAGAGTCATTATATTTCTTGTTACTTTATCCATAGTATCAAGCATTGCATATATTGATGTTGTCTTCCCAGATCCAGTTGGTCCGCAAAAAATTATTAATCCCTTTTGTAATTTTGCTATTTTTTTTAAATATAAAATCTGATCTTTTGAGAAGCCTAAATTATCAATAGAAATCATAGATTTGTTTTTATTAAGAATTCTGATAACTAAGTTTTCTCCGTGAATTAATGGATGGGTCGATACTCTAAAATCTATACTCCCTCTTTGAAAATGACCTGACTGAGGCCGTCTAGTTTCTGATATGTCTAGGTTTGATAAAACTTTTATCGATCTAGCAAGCACATCAAAACTAGATATATTATATGTTTTATAATTCTCTAAATCTCCATCAACCCTAAAGAACACATTAAATGTATCTTTTAATGGTGTAAGGTGTATGTCAGATGCTTGAAGTCTTATAGCATCAAAAATAATTTTTTGAAAAATATCAGGGTTATTTGATTCTATATCGGAAAAAGCTTTTAATATGTTATTTCGAGTTGAAACAAAATATTTAACTTTTAAAGACCTAAATTCCTCTACACATAAAATAGAACCTTCAAATATCTTTAGATTTTCATAATCTATAAATGGTGCAATAGCAACAAAAACATATTCGTTCGTTACGTTAAATGGTATTACACTGATCTCTTTAAATGATGCATAATCAACGCTATTTATAAACCTAAGGTTTGCCAGATCGTCAAATGGAAGTTCCTTATAATCTGCCCAAAGTATAGCTGTAGATCTTTCATCGATATTTAAATGAGATTCAAGCCCCTTAACAAAATCACTTTTTGAGCGATCCCAATATTCTAAAAAAACATCAATTTTATCACTAGGGATCACTCCATTTTTAAATAGAAACTCTACAAATGACATTACATTTTTATCTGCCGATAGTTATTGAGTATCCTAAATCAACAGCTATAGCGCATGCAAGTTGTGTCATGCGATCATCTGCAAAATCTTGGTCTAAAGCGTTTGCAACGTCGCTGTTATATATTCCAGGACATCCACGCTCTTGATCTTGCAAATCTCCTGCAGATACATCTTGACAAAAAAACAAACCGAGTAATGATAGAACATTAAGTAACATTTTCAAAACCTTTCCTTATCTCTATATCTATAAGTTTACATACTAATTCTTAACAAAGTCTTAATTTTTTAAAAAATATGAAAAAATTTATTTTTCGACCAAAAATATTAGTTATTTATGATAAGTGTTTGTCAATTTTAAATGAAACCGTATGTCTACTACTAATTTTTTTTGAAAAGTATTGCTGTGTCACATAACATAAATTGAATGAAATCAACGTATAAAATTAACTCCACTGTGAAATTAACTATACAAAACAACAGAAAAATAAGACAACTACGTATGGTTAACTTATACATTAACTTATACCACTCTTCTTTAATGCAATGTATCAATTTTGATTTCATATCAGTCACATTACTATCAGATTTATGCTATAATATTAATGTAATGGCAATATTATTGAGATTAAAAATATGTTGTTTAGTACCAAAAGATCATTATTATGTATAAGCACTATAAGCTGTATGTCTTTATATGCATCTATTATAGAAGTAGATAGTGATATAACTATAGGAAAGACTACTACAGGTAAAGAGGTAGCAACAGATCTAGAGAATAAAGCAGATTATAACTATTGGTTAGGTAAAACGTATGTGTTTAATAGAGATAAAGATAAGAATGGTAAATATTGGATAGCTACTAATACAGTAACTATTGATAAAGATTATACATTAAACTTAACAACAATAGGATATTTTTATAATGATTATGTATTAAAATGTTGGAATACATTTACTAACAATGGTAATGTTATAATAGATGACTATGGTGTATTAGGTATTAATAGTCATTATACTAGTATTAATAATGGTGCTATATATATTAATAATGGAGCATTAGGATTATTTGGTAGCACTCTAACTACTACAGGAACTATAACATTAACAGATAGTAGTAGTATAGATATCAGGAATAATAGTACTCTAAATAATACAGGAACTATAGATATATCTAATATAACAGATCTATCTGAATGGTATAATGATAATATATTTACTCTAGAAGGAGGATCTACCTTTATACTACCTAAGAGTATTACTAATAAGATTAAAACATCTAAATGGATTAATCCTATAACACTAAATGGTACTGATAGTAAACCTGTTAATATAGTTATACCTGAAGATTGTAAATATATAACAGATATAGACAACAATAATAAAGATGCATTATTTAGTATAATACAAGAAGAAACAGGATTTACATTTGGTGAAAATAAGGATAATGTTAAGTTTAGTTGGCAAACAGATGATGTAAAACAAACAACAGAAACATCTGTAGATAATGAATGTGAATATGTAGATGAGTGTTAGTAATATATAAACATTTGTTGGAGTACCACTTCCTCACTTGACCATTTGTTTCATCTAATAGTATTCTTAAGTATATAGGAGAATAAAGTATTAAGCATATGAGACAGTTGTTAGATCCCAAGTTAGATTATATCTTTAA
>JAFUQI010000061.1 GCA_017481035.1 Alphaproteobacteria bacterium
CTTTAGACATATCTATATCCTTATAAAAATATTCTTACATACATATGATAACAGATAAAAGTTAACAGAAGGTTAATGTTTAAACAAAAATGTTTTAATGTTGATAGGAATTATTATAAGTATGTATTAACATATAGTGAAGCTTCATTTATATAATGGCCATAGTATGGCAACCTAAGCCTTTTTGATATATATATAGTTATATATTGATAGTTCGCAATTGATATTATCAATTGCGTCCGATAGGTTGCAGTGACACTAATTCCTGATCTTCTCTTTCAAGCCGGCCGCGGAAAATACGCCGGGAGCTACCGGCTTATGTGCAAAGAAGCATCATATAACATTTTATTATCATTAAGCCCGCTTCTGCGGCGTACATTAAGAGCAGCATGCTTATGCACAACGCAATAACTAGCATACATATAATATATTCATTGATATAACTACTATAGTATGTCAATCTATACATTTAAAAAATATATAAATACACGTTTTCTAAAAGTTATTTCACAGAATGCAACTTTTAATCTGTTAAAATTTTGACTACCAAAATGTACGTTACATTTGTATACTAAAAGCCACATTAAAAAATGTGGCTTATAATTTTTTACTTTGACTCTTCGTAGGCTTTTATAACATCGTTGATTGTTCCTTTGAAGGAAAACATAATTTCAGGAATATGATCAACATCTCCATCAACGATTGCCTTAAAACCTTCAAGGGTATCTTTTAGTTCAACAAAGACTCCTTTGCGTCCTGTAAAGTTTTCTGCAGATTGGAATGGTTGTGATAAGAACTGTCTAATCTTACGTGCCCTACTTACAATTAACTTATCTTCATCGGATAGTTCATCCATACCTATGATTGCGATGATATCTTGAAGCGATTTAAATGTCTGAAGGACATACTGCACCTCTCTCGCTATTTTATAGTGATTTTCTCCAACTACTGCAGGATCCATCATTCTTGATGTCGATTCGAGAGGATCAACAGCTGGGAATATACCGAAAGATGAAATCTGTCTACTTAGAACCGTCGTCGCATCAAGGTGAATGAACGATGTTACTGCTGATGGATCTGTTAAGTCATCTGCTGGTACGTATATAGCTTGGATACTCGTTATCGATCCGTTAACAGTTGATGTAATACGTTCTTGAAGTGCCCCCATTTCTGAAGCAAGTGTTGGCTGATAACCAACAGCAGACGGTATACGACCAAGAAGCGTTGATATTTCAGAACCTGCCTGAGTAAATCTAAATATGTTATCCACAAAGAATAGGACATCTTTTCCTTCTGTGTCCCTGAAGTGTTCAGCCATTGTTAATCCAGTTAAGGCTATTCTTGCTCTTGCTCCTGGAGACTCGTTCATCTGCCCATAAACAAGAGCAGCCTTTGAACCATCTTCTCCAGGTTTCTTATTAACACCTGAAGCGATCATCTCTTCAAACAAATCTGTTCCTTCTCTTGTCCTTTCTCCAACTCCGGCGAATACGGAAAAACCACCATGCTTTTTTGCGATGTTATTTATAAGTTCCATAATTAGAACTGTTTTTCCGACACCTGCTCCACCGAATAGGCCTATCTTTCCGCCTTTGATATATGGAGTTAAAAGATCGATAACTTTAATTCCTGTAACAAGTATTTCAGTCTTAGTTGCCTGCTGAGCAAAAACAGGAGCATCTCTGTGAATTGGAAGATAATGGTCAGTTACAAGTTCAGGTCCGTGGTCAATAGGGATTCCTGTCACATTCAGAACACGCCCTAACGTTGCTCTTCCGACAGGAACTGTTATAGGTGCCTTTGTGTTTTCAACTTCCATTCCTCGAGATATTCCATCAGTTGATGACATAGCAATACACCTGACCGTTCTCTCACCTATGTGTTGCATAACTTCGAGCATTACATATTCTTCTTGAGATCCAGAATCCGTATTCAATTTCAGCTTTAATGCATGCGATATTGAAGGAAGATCATCCTCAAAATGAACATCAACAACAGCTCCTATAATCTGAGTTACCAATCCGATTTCAGACTTTTTAATTTCCTTCTTTGGTTTTTTAATTCTTGTATTTTTAATTACCTTGCTTGTCATTTTTACCCCTTCTTTATTGCACACATTCTACACTTGAGACTATTTCGGTTAACTCTTGAGTTATTTTCCCTTGCCTTATCCTATTATATAACGCATTTAATTTTTCGAACATATCATTCGCGTTTCTAACAGAGTTGTCCATAGCCATAACTCTTGCCGAATATTCTGAAACTAAATGCTCAGTTACTAAGCCTTTATACAACTTTGATAAATAGATTTTAAAAGCACTTTCGATAAATTCAAGCTTATCGCCTTCAATTTCCGTGAATTCTGTTTCTTTTGATGAATCTATAGCCATAGGAAAAACATTAAGCAACCTTGCTTTTTGCACTAGAACGTTCTTAAATTCTCCTGATACAACATGAACTTCTGAAACTTCAAAGTCTTTTATATATTCAAACGTTAACATTGATAGAACTTCAGAAAACTCATCTATATCTGTTCGTGATGTTATAGTTCTGTTTGTTTTAATTTTATTAATTGAGTTTTCTATATGTTTTGCTTTCTTGCCGAAAACCTCTATATAATCTGGATTTAATTCCGAAACAGCATGTTTAGACATGTCTATAATAGATTGATTAAACGCTCCGCAAAAGCCCTGGTCCATCGAAAGAATTATTAACAGTTTTTTGCCACACCTATCTGAAAGCCAAGAATCGTGATCTATGATCTGTTTAAATCTGGCCTCATTGATCGCTTTCGACAGAATGTCAAACAAAGCTTCTGCACACTGTTTTGACATTGAATTCAAACTGTTGATCTTCGAAAGCTTAACTGTTGCAACCATCTTCATAGCCTTTGTAGCCTTGATAATGCTGTCAACAGTTCGAATTCTGTTCTTTATTGTCTTGAGCGTTTCCATCAGACTGATTCCTGCTTAGTTATCTTCCACTGCTCTTTAAACTTAGTTATAAATGAGTCGAGATTTTCCTTTATTCCATCTGACAACACATTTGCTTCATCTATTTCCTGAAGTATATTCTTTTCAAGATTTAAAGCTTTAAGCAGTTCAGTTTCAAACTCTTTTACTTGTTTGACTTCTATATCTGAGAAGAATCCCTTCATTGCAGCATATAGAACAACAACGTGTTCTGAGTTTTTCATAACGCTGTATTGCGGTTGTTTCAAGAGCTCTATAACCTTTTCTCCATTTTCGAGAAGTTTTTTTGTTGTACTATCAAGATCACTGCTAAACTGTGCGAATGAAGACAATTCATTATATTGAGCCATTTCAATCTTAATGTTGCCAGACACAGATTTCATAGCTTTTGTTTGAGCCGCCGATCCAACACGGCTGACTGAAACACCTATATTTATCGCAGGTCTAACCCCCTTATAGAATAAATCTGTTTCAAGGAAAAGCTGTCCATCCGTTATTGAAATTATATTTGTCGGGATATAAGCTGCAACATCTCCAGCTTGTGTTTCAACTATAGGCAAAGCCGTTAACGAACCTCCTCCTTTTTCATCTGAAAGTTTGGCAGCTCTTTCAAGAAGCCTTGAGTGAAGATAGAATATGTCTCCAGGAAATGCTTCTCGTCCTGGTGGGCGTCTTAGTAAAAGAGAAACCTGTCTATATGCAACTGCATGTTTGGAAAGATCGTCATATACTATTAGCGCATGCATCCCATTATCTCTAAAGTATTCCCCCATTGCGCAGGCTGTATAAGGAGCTATGTATTGCATAGATGCAGGATCTGAGGCTGTTGCTGCTACAACTATTGTATAGTCCATCGCACCATGCTCTTGCAGAGTGTTGACTATTCTGGCAACAGAGGATCTCTTTTGCCCTATTGCGACATATATACAATATACTTTTTTCTCTGGAGGTAAATTGTCGTTATATTGCTTTTGGTTTAAAATAGCATCAATTGCTATTGCGGTTTTTCCTGTTTGTCTGTCTCCGATTATAAGTTCTCTCTGACCTTTTCCAATTGGAAACAAAGCATCGACTATTCTGATACCTGTTAGCAATGGTTCATTAATTGTTTGTCGTTCTATAATGCCTGGAGCAGGACGTTCCATATAAGACTTTTCAACATTTGTAACAGGGATGTCTGAATCGATTGGATTTCCTAGTGCATCAACAACTCTGCCAAGAAGTCCCATTCCAACATTAACATCAACAATATGTCGTGTTCTTTTAACAAGATCCTTTTCTTTAACTTTTGAATCATCACCAACAATAATAACACCAACGTTATCTGCTTCAAGATTTGTCGCTATTGCCATGATTGATTCTTCCGTTTCTGAAGAGATAATTTCGACCCATTCTCCAGACTTGACATTTTCAAGCCCAAAGACGCGAGCAATTCCATCACCGACAGACAGCACATATCCAGTCTCTGCGACCTCAACATGCGAAGAGAATTCTGAAATTTTTTCTTGTAGTATATTGGATATTTCAACTGCTTTAATCTTCATTGTGATTTACCTCTATTTTTAAATTCTTATAAAATTTTGAAAGCTGCCTTAGCTTTGCTGCTACAGATGCATCGATCTGTAGTTCTTCAGACGAAATTTTTATGCCACCCAATAACTTCTCGTTAATCTTATATGTTATAAGTGACTTTTCTTTGAACAAATGAGACAAAATAGCTTCTACATTTTTCTTCTGTTCTGGCAAAAGTTCGACTGCCGTTGATACCTTAACTTTGCGCCTATTTTTATATTTTGTCAAGGCTACGTGAAAAACATACTTAACTTTCGCGAAAAGATCAAATCTTCTGTTTTCGATCAGCGTTCGCATAAAGGACGTAAAAACTGGACAAAATGACAAAGAATCTCCGAGAGCTATCCATCCATTTGTTAGGTCTTTTTGATTCATACAATAACTTGTAAGTAACTTTTTGAGCGATATATTTTTAGATAAAAATGTCTCAAGCCTATCAAAGTTTCCAGAAATTTCATCAAGGCACTTTTCTCTTTTTCCTTCAAGAAACAAAGCCTTTGCATATCTACCAGGCAATGATGTCAGCAATACCTTTAAACTATTAATATCCAATCGTCAATCAACAAATATACTGCACCATATTTGATTATATCACATATTTTTTAATAAAGCATTCATAATAGGACGTTAGATACAAAACAACCTACCTTAATACATAACACTTTGAAAGAAGTGATATAGATAACTTATCTATATCATTCTGTTTTCCAATGCGATTTTGCTAGGTAATATCTAAGTACTGTGTCAATGTTGACTAGTTTTTATCTTGTCGCATAAGTAGCTGCATTTTTATTTGGGCAGCCATAATTTTATATACTTGAAAATAACATGTTCAAAGTTATTCAATATCTTTACGCAATATGCTTCTGAGTTTCAAAAATAGTCCAAATGCCATGATTCCCATGATCACAGCATCACGCAATATTATCTCCCAAATATCGCCTACCATACATATTGTTCTTAGACTTGATACGAAGTATTTAGCCGGAAAAACATACGATAAACATTGAAGCCAAACAGGCATGCTTTTTATTTCAAATATGAATCCTGAAAGCATCATTGTAGGCAAGAATGTTAATGTTACAGCGCCCATAGCCGCAACGAATTGATCCTTTGCACTTGTCGAAACTATAAGTCCTATCAAAAGCGAAACTACTATGAATATCGAAGAAACTAACCCTAAAGCCAGAAATGATCCTTCGAGTGGTATATTGAATGACAGCTTTCCATAAGTTAGGGCAAATGCTAACGAGAATACACATAAGAAAAAGTATGGTATCATTTTTGAGAATATGATTTCATTGATAGATACAGGTGTTGCTATCATTGATTCCATCGTCCCTCTTTCCCATTCTTTTGCTACAACAAGTGCAGTTAAAAATGTTCCAACTATTGCTAAGACCATAGTCAGAGTTCCAGCCATAAGGAAGTTTATTGATTCGGTTGTTGGGTTAAACCAAAGTCTATTTATGATGTTAACACCTTTTGTATTCGACGTTGATCTAGAAGCTATATATTTGTTAAAGACGCCCATAGCATAGCTTTCTATATATGCAGCGGTGTTAGGATCTGTTCCGTCGCTAACAACCTGTATCTCAGCTTTCTCTCCTCTTTCAACTTTCTTTGAAAATCCTTCTGGAATAATGACTGTTCCCATAGATCTGCCTGATTCCATATGTCCTTTTGCTTCTTGTGTTGATCTAACTACATTTGTACTAAAATACTCTGAATGAACATATAAGTCTACGAGATCTTCTGCTATACGTCCTGAGTCTTGTTGAACTAAATCTATTCTTATATGCTTGATATCAAACGATAGGCCGTATCCAAAGATTATCAACATAAGAACTGGAATTATAAACGCAACTAGTATGCTGCTTATATCCCTTGTTATCTGCTTTGTTTCTTTTAAAACAAGCGCCTTAACTGTCTTTAAATTCATGAAAACTTTCTCCTATTTATAGGACTTGTTTGAACGTCCCTCGATTGCATCAACGTTTTTGACTATCTCTATAAACGCATCCTGTAGGGTCGGTTCTTCGGATGTCTTGCACAATGATTTAAGGTCGTCCGGTGTTCCTTGTGCTCTGATTTTACCTTTATATATTAACACCATATCATCGCAGTTTTCTGCTTCATCCATAAAGTGAGTAGTTACAACAACACTAACTCCGTGAGTAACAACAGCATTTATATGCATCCAGAATTCTTTACGAGTTATAGGATCAACACCTGAGGTTGGTTCGTCCAAGAATAATACAGGTGGTCTATGCATAATCGCACACGCTAAAGAAAGTCTCTGCTTAAAACCGAGAGATAGAACTCCTGAATTAATATTCTGCACTTCTTGTAGGTGGAAGATTTCAATCATTCTATCGACAGCTTCTTTTTTGGATTTACCTGTAAGTCTATAGGCTCCCGCTGAAAACTCAAGGTTTTGTCTAACTGTTAACAACCCGTATAACGAAAACTTCTGCGCCATGTAGCCGATATTCATTTTGGCATCGCTTCCCATGTTCGCTATGTCTATTCCCATGACTTTTGCAGTTCCTTTGTTCTGTATTAAAAGACCGCATAGCATTCTAAAAGTTGTTGATTTACCTGAACCATTAGGACCTAGAAGGCCAAATATTTTCCCTCTTTTAACACCGAATGAAACATCTCCAACAGCCGTAAACTCTCCGAATTTCTTTGTGAGATGTATTGCTTCAACAACCGTTTCGTTTCCTTCAAAATTTGATCCTGCGTAATATTGTCCAACTGGAGATACCTTTTCAGATAAACCTCCTAATATATCAACGCAAGCATCCTCGAATATTGGTTTGCTTGCGACAGGCATTGTTAGGCTTGGAAAGATTTTTTTGACTGAATCATAAACATCATTAACGTTGCCTCCATCTGTTAAAAACTTAACATCTTTGCCAACAATAACTGAGTCTATAACACTTTTGTGTTTCATAAGCTCTATGGAGACAAGTCGTTTGCTATCGTGTACGTCCTTTAATAAAAACATGCGTCCTTCAACTTTTTGTATCGCTGACTTTGGTTGTCCTTCAAACGTTACCTTTCCTTCATTCATAAGGATTACGTGATCAAGTTCCTCTGCCTCGTCTAGGTATGCTGTGCTCCACAGGACTGTTGTATCTTTATCTAGCATCGAGTTGACCATAGCTATGAGGTCCTGTCTTGAAATAGGATCAACTCCAACTGATGGTTCATCTAGAATTAAAATCTTTGGCTTCTTAAGTAGAGCACATGCTAGTCCCAGTTTTTGTTTCATTCCTCCAGAAAGATTTCCTGCAAGCCTCTGTTGAAAGTTCTCAAGCTTTGTCATAGCCAGAACTTCTTCAAATGCTTTTTTCCTTGCTTCTCCCCCTATTCCTCTAAGCTGAGCGTATAGTGTCAGATTTTCAATTATAGAAAGGTCTTCATAGAGCCCAAACTTCTGAGGCATATACGATATCATTTCATGAAGCTCTTCCTGAGTGATAGAGCCTTTTTGTTTCTTTTTGTAAAGATCTAGAGGCTTACCATCGATTAAAACTTCTCCTGATGTTGGTGTTAAAATTCCAGCGAGTATTCGAAGAAGAGTTGTTTTACCAGCACCATCTGGTCCAATAAATCCAACTATCTTGTTGCTTTCTATTGTGCACGATATGTTATCTAGTGCTGTTACATGCTCCTTTTCGAATCGCTTTGTTAGATTGCGTACCTCAATCATTGGTCATATCTAACAGTAACTGGCATACCTTGCTTTAGTTCTGGTGCTGGCTCATCAATCAGAACACGTATACGATACATAAGGCTTGTTCTAAGTTCCTTTGTCTCTATATTCTTTGGCGTAAATTCAGCCTCTGATGATATGAATGCGATGTGACCTTTGAACTTTTTGTTAGGCATTGTTTCTATATTCACTTTTACTTTGTCACCAACTTTTATTTTTGATAAAACGTCTTCAGGTGCAAATGTCTTAATCTTGTGTTGTTTATTTGGCATTATCGTAAATACTGTTGTACCTGATGATATCATTTCTCCTGGTTCTATGTTCCTTGTGAGAATAACTCCATCTATTGGAGATTTTAGGTCTGTGTCTTCGTATTCGATGCTTGTGTATTCAAGTGCTGCTTTGGCAGATTCTAGTTTTGCTATTGCTGCTTCATGATTTGTTTTAGATTCATCATACGTTTTTTCAGATATGCTGTTCTTTTTGAATAGTTCTGAGTTTCTTTTAAAATTCTTTTCAGCATTTTTAAAGTTCGTTTGAGCCTCATCCAATGATGCCTTTGAGTATCTCTTTTTAGACTCAAATGTATCTTTATATAGAGTTGCTATTATGTCTCCATTTTTTATCGAATCCCCTTCGTCAAAGTTAACCTTGTCAATCCTTCCACTAACTCTGAACGCTACCTTAACATCTTGAACCTCAACATTGCCGTTTAATATTATTTCGTTGTTTTTTACAAAGAATGCGTTATAACAACCATATCCAATTCCAGCTAAAGCTGTTAACGTTAATATCAAACTTTTCTTAGACAACATAATAAAACAACACCATATAAATAGTACTTAACTATACGAGTATATACCCTATAATACGAAGTGCTCAAGAATTTTTTTTTGCAAAGCACTATAAAGCCACTCTAAAACATAGCTTCGCTGAAAATGACTGTTGATTTGTTTTGATTGACATCCGACCTTGTTGGGTAGCTGTATCGTGTATACGCTTCTTCTTAGAATATAGCAATTCAGCTGATATAGACATTTTATCCGATATATAGTTTCTTGCTCCTATCCCTGGTGTAAATCTGAATGTATCATAATTCTCATATGGCTTATTCTTATTGTTTTTTAGTTCAAAGTAGCTTCTTGAAAAACCGGCTATGCCATATACAGACCAACTGTTGTTAAACTTGTATTCTAAATATGGTTTTACTAAAAGTGTAAAGCGATGTTTTAAATGTATGCCATGGTTTGAACCTTGAAATATATCATCTATTTTCTTTTTTGCTATCGGTAATCCAAACGAAAGCCCACACCCCAGACACCATTTTTTACTCATTTGAAAATCAGCATTTATTTCAAGTTCTGATATAAATGTAGGTTGAATTTTTGAAAGACTCGGAAACCTACTATCAAGCGTTCCTGTAATTTTATTAATATCAGTTCCAATATTACAACCGATCCAAAATTTTGACTACGCTTGCGATGTTAAAACTAACATTACGGATGCTAAATATATAATCTTTTTCATAATTTTCTCCAAAAAATATAACTATATATTTATGTTAACCAGGATGGCTATGTTTAGTCAATTAATGAAAAACTCCCATAAAAGTTTATGCATTTGAAGGAAAATTTCTAAAAGTGCAATATTGATATTAATTTACGTTTTTTGTAACATGTTGTTGTGTATAACAAAGAGAAACATGATAGATATGTTCAGACCTGTAAGAGGTATGAAGGACCTATTCGGTTCGGATATAGATAGATATCAATTTATTATTAACAAGGCTATTGATATTGGTAAAAAGTATGGTTTTTTACATATAAGCACTCCGATCCTTGAGCATACAGATGTGTTTAAAAGATCTATAGGTGATGAGACTGATGTCGTGTCAAAAGAAATGTACACATTTGAAGATCGTGGTGGAGAATCGCTAACCTTAAGACCGGAGGGAACTGCCGGAGTCGTAAGAGCAATAGTTAGCGAATCATTATATCAAAACCTACCTGTAAAATTAATGTACCATGGCGAGATGTTCCGATATGACCGTCCACAAAAAGGTAGATACAGACAATTTAGACAGCTTGGTTTTGAACATATTGGAGAAAAAAATCCATATATAGATGCATTAACAATTGCTATGGGTAATGAGATTTTGCATGCCATTGGAGTATTTGATTTTCGCATATTCATAAATACGCTTGGAGATGATGAAACAAGGACTAATTATACAAAGGCTTTGGTAAAATATCTTTCAAGACACAAAGATAGCCTATCAAAAGAATCGCAAATAAGGTTGGATAAAAACCCAATGAGAATACTTGATTCTAAAGACAAAATGGATAATGAAATATGTTCTATGGCACCTCTTATTGTTGATTATATAAGTAAGGAAGCTGGCAACTATTTTGAAAAAGTTTGCATGCTTTTAGATAAGATTGATATAAATTATGATGTAGATAATTTTTTGGTAAGAGGACTTGATTATTACAGCCATACTGCATTCGAATTCAAATCAATAAAAGAAGGCTCACAAAATGCTCTCGGCGGAGGTGGTCGTTATGATAAACTGTTAAAAATGTTTGGAGGCCCTGATGTATCAGGCATAGGTTTTGCTTTTGGAGTTGAGCGATTAATGCTTCATATGCAAAAAGAACATTTTGACAAAAGGATAAAAACAGCTGTAATACCTGTTTCGGACAATGAAAACGATATTGCATTTGAAACACTTATATCTCTTCACAACGCTGGTCTTAATGCAGAAATTATATTAGGTGGAAATATTAGCAAAAAGATGAAACATGCACATCGTCAAAATTGTGATATAGCAGTTATAATTGGTGAAGACGAAATTGCAGATAATAAAGTCACAGTTAAATTCATGCAACAGAATGACATAGATAACAAGATGAAGTCTATTCATAGAGGTGTGCTTATTCCATTTTTAAAGGATGCATACAACATATAACGCTAAAAAAACTCTTTACGATGTTTGTTTGAAACAAAATTAGTGGAGAGTTTAATACATTATAAAATACATTTTAAATAAACAAACACGATATGTCCGACAAGTATTTTGATGTACTGCATTGCTTATAAATATGCAGCCGGAATTGCGCAATGCTCTGCCAGATGTTAAATATCGCATCTAATGCGTATTAGTATAATAATAGTAACGCCACACAACATTCCAGCAGTCTGCTTATACACAAAGCAACAACTATCACAAACCTAACATATCAACTTCCCAACTAAGCCACCTTCACCGTTAGGTGAACCAGTGGCTGGGTAGCAGTGCCCCACCCTATCTCTCCATAAACCTATAACACTTTATCAGATACCTATAAACAACCTCTATACCTACTACTATATTTTTTTGAAAAAAGGTTCGAAGAAAGAAATATAAATGAAGCAAGCCGCTGTCAATGGCCTTTAGAGTGAAACGTGCCTTGAC
>JAFUQI010000062.1 GCA_017481035.1 Alphaproteobacteria bacterium
CAGAATATAATGATAGTAAGTATACACTATCATTACCTCAAGAAGGTATAGATAATATTATTAATACAGATACTACTATTAAGTTTAATATAAATATAGATAGTGGTAAGAATGTTACTATAACAGGATCTAAACCTTTATGTATAAATAGTAATATAAACGTATATGGTAGAGTTATACTCAATATTCCTGTTAAAGGTAAAGGTAGTATTACTATACATCCAGGAGGATCTTATAGATCTTCTAAACCTATAGGTATTAAGGTTATTAATAAAGGAGGTAGTGTTTAAGTAAGAGAAAGCCTATTTATAGGCTTTCTTTTGTGTGTTGGGGTGTTGTTGGAGGGTCTTACGAAGTGAAGGTAGCTTATGTTTGTTTTTTTTTATTACATCTTGAAATTAAGTCTTAATAAGCCCTTCAATCCATGTTGTCCCCAAAATGTTTTGGATATATTAAACCCAAACGAATTTCCGCTTTCTAGCCTTTTGGTAAATCCAACAGTTGCCTCGGTATGCTGTTTTTCAATGTTTGACTAAAAATTGTGGCTTATTCCCTTAGTCTCCCTCCGCAATTTTGTTTTATGCTTTCGATCAAACTATTTGTAATTTGTTGAATTTTTTCATCTGTTAGGTTTTCTTTTTGTGATTGTAATACAAAGCTTATGGCTATAGCTTTTTTATCATAGCCAATGCTTTCTGACTCATATACGTCAAATACGGACACTTTAATTAATTCAGTGATTTTTAGCTTTGCTATTGATTTTATTATTTGATCGGATGTTATGACTTTATCTACGATAACAGATATATCCCTTGTTACTGGTTGATATTGTGATAACAGTAATTCCGTCTTTGACCTATCGCGTTGAACCGATTTAAGATTCTCGACGTTTATTTCAGCTATAATTATTGGTCCTTTTACATCTATTTGCTGAATAATATGTGGATGTATCTCTCCGATATAAGCTATATTGTGTTTATTTGCACTTAGGTATGTACAACTCCTACCAGGGTGATAGTAACTAGGAGCATTTTGGATGATACTTGTATTTATGTTGAATGTATTCATAATTTTATCAACTATGTTCTTGATATCGTAGAACGAAACTGGAATTGATTTATCTCGCCAGTGACGATCATTAGTTTGTTCGGTTAATGTAATTATTATGTTTTCATCTTCTACTAAGCTGTCATTTTCTTTGTAAAATTTCTTTCCAATTTCAAATAACCTACTGTTATATTGACTTTTGTTTTGGTTGTTTTTGATCGCTTTTAGATGCGAGCAAGCAATAGTAGGACGTAATATAGAGAATTCTTTTGACGCATCTTCGAGTTCGATTAATTGCTCTGTGTTAGCAAAAATCTCTGCTGTCTTTCTGTCAATAAAAGAGAAAGTTTTGACTTCGTTAAAACCGTTATATTCTAACATATCTGTAATGACATCAGAAATACTTATATTTAATTTTGGAGACATGTAGCTTAGCTCTTGTTCTTCGATGCTGTCAAATCCAATTATGCGTATAATTTCTTCCACGAGGTCGTTTGGTATAATAAGATCGTGTCGCCAACTTGGAGTAAGAACTGTTATCGAATTTTCATCTGATTCAACTATGTCGCAGCCTAACTTCTCCAATATATTTTTTCCGATCTGAAATTCTTTTTTAGATAATCTTGTTATGTTGTAAAAGTCATCATATGTCAATTTTATATTATTTTGGTTATCTATATGTTTGCCTATTTGTTTTATTCCAGATATACTACAATCACACACAGTTGATATTAAGTGTGCTATATACTTTAAGGCGATGATAACATTATTAGGATCAGTTCCTCGCTCAAATCTTGTTCTAGCCTCAGTGTTGATCTTTAATCTTTGTCCTGTTTTGGCAATTGACACATTATTGAAGTAAGCGCTTTCTATTATTATATCTGATGTTATTTCTTGAACCGAACTATTATCACCACCTATAATTCCAGCTATTGAAAGCGCTTCATTGCCGGACGAAACAACGATAGAGTCTGAGGGAATTATTCGATCAACACCATCTAACGTTTTTATACGTTCATTTTGTATAGAATCTCTAATAGTTAAAGTTTTTGAAACTTTGTTGGAATCAAAAACATGCGTCGGTTGTCCTATGTCGAGGCATACATAATTTGCAATATCTACTGGCATATTTATTAGATTCTGTCCAACAGCCTTTAATCTTTTTGCTATATATGAAGGAGTTTTACCAGAAATGCCTTTTATAGCTAACGTCGTATATAATTTACAATTGTCAGTTTGTAGATCTAAATCTACTGGATTCTCTATGTTCTCATTTATCTTAAAATCCGGCAGATCTAGTAATTCTCCTGCATCACCTGCTGCTAAGTCTCTTGCTATTCCTCTTACACTAAAACAATCGGCTCTGTTTGGAGTTATACTAACGTCAAAAATTATTTCATCAAGTCCTAATGCTGATGACAGCTTTTGACCAATTATTAAATTTGTTGGCAATTCTATGATTCCACCATTATAAGGCATATCAAGCTCTAGTTCTTCTGACGAGCACATCATCCCAAAACTTTCAATACCTCGAATTTTCCCTTTTTTGATCTTTTGTTTAAATGCTGGTATATATGCACCAATCTTCGCGACAGCAACAAGAATACCTTCTCTCGCATTGCTTGCACCGCAAACTATCTGTAAGGTTTCATCTCCGATATCAACCTCGCAGACTTTCAATTTATCAGCGTCAGGATGTTTATTTGCTGATTTTATATATCCAACAAAAATATTATCTAGTTGTTCACTTTGATTAATGATTTGTTCAACCTCTAAGCCAAGATCTGTTAACTTTTCAGATATCTCTAAATAGCTCAAATTTGTTCTAAGGTGATCTCTAAGCCAATCGAATGTAAATTTCATATATACTTCTTTCTAGTTGCTTGCACACTAAATTTTAACAGAAAATTATCTTTGTTAATAGACATATAGGAAAAAGATGTTTAACAGTTATGTATGAATTAGGCATTGACAAATATACTGTATAGACATATGTTGCCATGCTATGATGCTAGTTATTGCCTTGCTCACTAGCAGGCAGCGGAAATGGCTGGGAGCGCTGCCTGCTTAAGTATTGTCTTATAACTGATTCTTTATAAAATATTTGGATGACGCTCGTTAATGCCAGTATTGTTGTGGGTGTATGAGTTTATCCTGATTGCTGCAACTTATAGGAAGACATTACAAGTTACTATATATATTTCAAAAATGCTTAGGTTGCCATACTATGGCCATTATATCAATGAAGCTTCACTATATGTCAAGGTTTACGTACGTATGGTGGTATATGTTATCAGTAATAAAGGAAGTGGCACTGCCACCCTTTTTTCAAAAAAAATATAGTAGTAGTGTATATGGTTGCTTATAGGTATGTTATATAGTTTTATACGTTTATGAATGAATAGGTTGTCGGACTACGACCGCCACTGGTTCACCTAACGGTGAAGGTGGCTTAGGTCTGTGGCAGATACTATTGCGGTTGCATATGTCGCTTTGTGACGTACTGCAAATTTTATGCTTATTTTATGTGCGTTTGTTATAAGTTTAATATATCAATAAGCATGCCGCTCTTAGCATACGTTCAGAAGCGGGCTTAATGATAATAAAATGTTATATGATGCTTCTTTGCACATAAGCAAGATGCGTGAAATGGCGCGTGGCGTCGCCTGCTAATTATTTTGTTTCATTAACCTTCTGTTAACTTTTATATGTTATCATGTATGACTTTTATATGTTATCATATATGTAATAAAGTTATGTAATAAAGTTAGATAAAAGGAGGTAATTATGTTTAAAATAAATGCAAAGTATAAAAGTATTGTTATACTTAGCTGTACTGGGGGAGGGCAATATAGGGGAATTATATAGTTCACTTATAGAAGTAAGTGATCCTATAACTATAGGTGATAGTACTAAAGATAAAGTGGTAGCAGAAGTTCTAAGTAATACAGATTATAACTATTGGTCTACAGAAGCGGAAGAAGATAATACATATGTGTTTAATAGAGATAAAGATAACAATGATGCATATTGGAAAACTAATAATACAGTAACTATTGATAATGGTTATACATTAAAGTTAATAACAGGATATGATGATTATAACTTAGTATTAAACTGTTATAATATATTTACTAACAATGGTAATGTTATAATGGATGACTATGGTATATTAGGTCTTAATAATAATTATACTAGTAATAATTATGGTACTATAGATATTATTAATGGAGCATTAGGATTATGGGATAGTGCTATATTAAATAATACAGGAACTATTACATTAGTAGGTAGTGGTTCTGTATATATCTATAAGAGTACTGTAACTAATACAGGAACTATAGATATATCCAATATAACAGATCTAACTAAATGGGATAATTATGGTAAATTTACTCTAGAAGGATGGTCTACCTTTATACTACCTAAGAGTATTACTAATAAGATTAATACATCTAAATGGTTTAATCCTATAACACTAAATGGTACTAAA
>JAFUQI010000063.1 GCA_017481035.1 Alphaproteobacteria bacterium
GGAAGAGGATAAGAATATCGTAGGAAGAACCGTTGTTCTAACTGATGAACAAGCAGGAACTCTTAGTTATCTAGAAGAAGCATTAAAACAAATAGGTAACTATGGAAGGATGGACAACTATACAACATTTATAGGGTCAAGACACTTTGAAGCATTAGAAGATCATAACAATCTTGAACTAAGTAATAGAAGGTTTCTTGGCAATATGACAAAGTACCACTACAATCCAGTTCCTTTAACTATTGATAATATCAAACAGTTTCCTAAGATACAGACTGTGAATTGTTATAATGAGGAAGAGTTTAAAGATTTTATAAAAATCCTTATTAGTGATGATAAAGAAATACAAGATCTTGTTAAAAATATAATAGCAGTACATTTCTTTATTCCAACAAGAATACCTGGATTAAAACATGCAGAAGTTAAATTATTAACCGACAAATATATAGAAAAAATAGCAGAGCAGATTATAAGTAAAAAATATGGAAACAAAGATATAATAAACTTGAAAAGTTATGGCTATCTAGCAAAAGGATTTGCGTTACTGTTTTTAAATAAACATATTACTATAATTGAAGAAAATCCCAAAGATAATCCATTATATGAAAACGAATATGGAACAATGATCAAAAATATAACAATCGATAAATTAGAAAAATGTATTGACGACAACGGAACGCTAGTCCTTATGCCTGGAGTTTTGATTAGCAAAATGCGAGAATTTGAACAACTTGAAGGTGTGAAAAACTTAATTAACAATTCATATACGGCACGCTTTTTGCCAAAATCAGTCGTTAATTATGAAGGTAACTGTATAAAAATGTATACTGAAGATGATAATAATTATAATTTATCAAACATTATAATAACCGATAAAATAACTGATACAACAATAGATGACTATTTATTCCTTTATTGCTTAGACAAACTTAAACAATTAGAACTGCCACATAACTTTGTAAATTTTGTTCACCCTACTCAAAGAAGGTTCTTTGACAACTTAGAAAGAATAAAAATGCCAAGCCATTTAAAGAAGCCAGAGATAGAATTGTATATAAAAGAACAAAGTAATTTCAATGTGAGTAACTTTGAATACTATGATGTTCCGAAAGAAAAAGGGATAACAAGTTACCATTTTAATGAGGCTAATTATGGTTATTTTATATCGATCCCAGATACAGTTAAAACTATAACGTTTGATGATCGATTAGAATTTAAAAACTTACAAAAAATATGGCTTCCAAAACATTTTGAAAACACAGAAGTTCATGATAAACTAAAAAGTTTAATACAAGATAATACAAAGATAATATTCCACACAAATGATCCAGATGATGGATGTGAAGATCTTAACACTGAATGCAACTAACAATAGAAATAGCTATGGAAAAGTTAACTAACAAAAATCCAATAATATTATAGATCTACATCATTGCGTAGATCTATAATCGGTATATAGACATAATTGATACTAGTTTGTTTTTATGTTTTTTTTAACTCTGTTATAGTTTTCGCACATATACTAAAGCAACATTTCCAGAAAATGAAAACAGCCGCAACATAACAATATTTTTTCAAATCATATAAGTTATATAGATAATCTACTTATAATCATTGCTATCTATCTAAATATAATGTTATTGCTTTTTCCGTTTCTTCATTAGAATACTTTGCTTTCTGATCTAACTTTTCTTGATTCTTATATATGTTTTTGCGTTACTTTATATATCGTTCTTAATGTCTATATTGGTGCTCTTTATGTATACAAATAAGGTTTAATACATTCGAAGGAATTTTTTTGATACTAGAAACTTACGTATAACAAAAAACGAATTTGGTTACACAAGTAGCATATAAAACTAAGTCATAATATTTCTCGTATTGTTTTGAACTTTATGGTAAGATAAATGCGTAGTGTCCTATAAGCGGCATTGGTTTAAGTTAAGTTATTATATAAGCGAAAAGGATTTTTATATGACCAGCAATTCTGAAAGCACTCCAGTTCCTTCAAGGCCAGCATCGCCTTTAGTAAGCTTTATGCCTCCAAAGCCAGTTGTTCTGGTAGGACTTATGGGATGCGGTAAGACAAGTATAGGTAAGCGTTTATCAAAAAGATTCGATCTGCCGTTCAGTGACTCTGATTACGAAGTCGAACAAGCAGCAGGGTGCGCAATACAAGATATCGAGTCTATATTTGGTGAAGGCGCATTGCAGACTGGAGAGTATCGAGTTGTATCAAGATTACTTTCTCAACCTGTTCAAGTAGTTGCAACAGGGTGTTTGACATTTATGTCACAAAAAACAAGGGATTTAATTAAGGAAAAAGCAATATCAGTTTGGCTAAAAGCTGACTTGCCAACTTTATTGATGCGCGTAACTGGCCGAAAAGATCGACCAATGATCGAGAGCGGGAAAGAAGAAGAGGTTGTAACAAAAATGATGGAAGATTGCTATCCAATATTTGAGCAATCTGATATATGCGTACAAACATATGATGAACCAACGAATATAACTGTCGATCGTGTTATCATAGCTATTAGCGATTTTATACAATCTCAATACCCAGATTACCATATTTTAAAATCAGTATAACTATGCAAGAAGGCGATATTGAAAGGCTTACGACAAGTATAGCACGCCTTCCAGGAATGGGAACGAGATCAGCAAACCGACTTGTTCTACATCTCCTTAGAAATAAAAATTCAATTTTTAGAAAAGTAATAGAAGATCTTCAAGTAGTGTATCAAAATACATCTGTATGTTCAATTTGTGGGAATATTGACACCTTATCACCGTGTTCGATATGCCAAGACAAAAAGAGAGATAAAAAAACCATATGCGTTGTGTCAGACGTTACTGACGTTTGGTCTATCGAAAGAGCATCGTTCTATAGAGGTTTGTATCACGTTATTGGAGGCAAGTTATCTGCAATAGACGGTGTAACTCCTGCAGATCTTAACGTAGATCAGCTTAGAGAAAGAATAGAAACAACTGAAGTTGATGAAGTTATAATAGCTATGAGTGCTGATATTGATGGGCAAACCACTATGCACTTTATCAACAATGCGATCAAAGATATAGACATTAATATTACAACTCTCGCATGCGGTATGCCAATTGGAGGAGAACTTGAAAATTTGGATGACGGGACAATCATGACTGCTTTTAATCAGAGAAAGGGAATATAATGAAATTTTTAGACGAAGCTAAAATATACCTAAAGGCCGGAGACGGTGGTGATGGTTGCGTTAGTTTTAGAAGAGAAAAATTTATAGAATTCGGTGGTCCAGACGGTGGCGCTGGGGGACGTGGAGGATCGATATATGCCATTGCAGTTAATAATGTTAACACATTAATAGATTATAGATATAAGCAGCACTTTAAAGCCAAGAAGGGCGGAAACGGTGCTGGGCAAAACAAAACTGGTAAGGCAGCAGATGATATAATATTAAAAGTTCCCGTTGGCACTCAAATTCTTGATGATGACAAATTTACAGAAATAGCTGATTTAACAGAAGAAGGACAAACAGTGCTTTTGGCTGAAGGTGGCAAAGGTGGCCTTGGAAATTCACACTTCAAAACATCAACAAATCAAGCTCCTCGAAAATTTCAAAAAGGAGCAGAAGGAGCTGAACGTTGGATCTGGTTAAAACTAAAGATCATTGCAGATATAGGTCTTGTTGGACTACCAAACGCAGGCAAGTCAACATTTATAAGCGCCGTAACAAACGCAAAAGCAAAAATAGAAGATTATCCATTTACAACGCTAAATCCACAGTTAGGAATGATAAAGTTTGACGATAAAGAAGTCGTAATGGCGGATATTCCAGGCCTTATAGAAGACGCACATTTAGGCAAAGGTTTGGGCGATAGGTTCTTAGCACACGTTGAACGATGCTCTGTTATTCTTCATATAATAGACGCATCCTCAGATGATCCTATAAAAAATTACAAAATAATTCGCAACGAAATAGAAAAATATAACAACAGCCTATACAAAAAACCAGAAATAATTGCACTTAATAAGATAGATATTATACCTGACGAATACATAACGGATCTAATAAAAGAATTCAGCACAATAACAAAAAGCAGAGTATTTGCTATTTCAGCAGCTACGCACAAAAATTGTGAAGCACTTGTGAATTATGCAGTGTCATTTGTAAATAAAGAAAACGATTGGTAAACTGGCGGAGAGAGAGGGATTTGAACCCCCGATACGGTTACCCGTATAACGGTTTTCGAGACCGCCCCGTTCAACCACTCCGGCATCTCTCCATATGAATTATATAATATCATATTGCTTTACTTTAATCAAACGCAACTTATCGGTATGTAAAATCAGTTACACAGATGGTTGCTGCGTAATAATATTAGTAGAAGGAAATACTTAAGCAGACAGTGTCACGAACAATTCCAGCCTCATGATTATGCGCAATACAATAGCTATCATAGTA
>JAFUQI010000064.1 GCA_017481035.1 Alphaproteobacteria bacterium
ATCCTATAACTATAGGAGAGACTACTACAGGTAAAGAGGTAGCAACAGGTCTAACTAATACAGATTATAACTATTGGTCTACAGAAGATAGTAATACATATGTGTTTAATGCTGATGATAAATGTTGGAAAGCTAATAATACAGTAACTATTGATAAAGATTATACATTAAAGTTAATAACAAACTATACTAATGATTATAACTTAGTATTATTCTGTTATAATACATTTACTAACTATGGTAATGTTATAATAGATAACTATGGTGTATTAGGTCTTAATAATAATGATTATACTAGTACTAATAATGGTACTATAGATATTATTAATGGAGTATTAGGATTATGGAATAGTGCTATATTAAATAATAAAGGAACTATTACATTAAAAGGTAGTAGTTATATAGATATCAATTATAGTAGTACTCTAACTAATAAAGGAACTATAGATATATCTAATATAACAGATCTATCTAAATGGTATAATGAGGATGATACATTTACTCTAAAAGGAGGATCTACCTTTATACTACCTAAGAGTATATTAGATAGTGATAAGAAGATAGGTAGTTATTATACATTCAATCCTATAACACTAAGTGATAGTAGTAATAAGGTTAATATAAAAGGACCATACTATCCTTATGTAGATAGTAGTAATAATATACTATGTAATCTAACCTTTGAGTCCATACAATCAGTTACAGGATTTACATTTACAGGTAATACATCTAATGTATCATTTATCCCTATAGGAGATAAATATACTCTATCTGATATAGCTTCTAATACTAATGTTAATACAACAGATAATACACTATCATTACCTCAGGAAGGTATAGATAATATTATTAATACAGATACTACTATTAACTTTAATATAAAGATCTCTAAAGGTAAGAATGTTACTATAACAGGATCTAAACCTTTATATATAAATAGTAATATAAACGTATATGGTAGAGTTATACTCAATATTCCTGTTAAAGGTAATGGTAGTATTACTATACATCCAGGAGGATCTTATAGATCTTCTAAACCTATAGGTATTAAGGTTATTAATAAAGGAGGTAGTGTTTAAGTAAGAGGGAGCCTATTTATAGGCTTTCTTTTTTTTTGTGGGTGGATGGTGGAGTGGTTGTGGAGTACCGCTTAATATCCTAAAAAAGCAATTTTACAGTCATAACATAACTACAAAAACATTCGAGTTAACACTCATCATAAGTTTCATCACATTCGTTATTTTCTGTTTCGTATTGTGCAAATTGTGCTTTTTCTGTGGTTCCTGTAAATTCTATTTTTGTTTCTTTTAATATTGCTTCAAATAGCTTGAATTTATTATCTATTGAATTGTTAGCTTCTTGTACTGCTAAGCCAGCTGCGTCAAACAAAGACTGCGGCATTTCTATTGTTATATTTCCTTGTATGTTTGGAATAAATTTGTAAGTGTTTCCCTGTTTCTCTCCTCCAAATTCTTTGTGCGGTATTTTGATTCGTGAGTGATCTTCAAATTTTATTTCGGTTGTCATTTGTGTATATTTAGTAGTCACACAATTATAAAACAAATTTGTCTTTTTTAATTTTGACAAATCAAAAATCGCATTATCTTTTACACTAATCACAGAACCATTACTAATACTTAATGTTCCGTTTAATGTCAATTGAGCAGTTCTTTGTAAAATATATTGAGCTTGATCTAAGTTTAATGAACTATTTTCATCTACAAACGTTGTTCCAGAATCTAAATATGTTGCATTGTTTACATACATAGCCCCTGACAAAACATTAGTTTTTCCATCATTCTTATATGCTTCATCTGTTTTGTTTTTGCCTTCAATAAATATATGCGCTTTATGGCCTTCTTGTTTGTCACTACCGTCTATTATAGTTTCAGCACCTTTCTTGTTGATATATTGTACTTTTAATTGTGATGTGAATGTATGTTTTTTTTTCCCTATTTTAAACATTGCGTTTTTCTCTACAACTGTTTTCTTAAAATTATTGTATATGTTTTGTGTATGATATCCTTCTAGAAATACAAAATCGCTATAATCGGTTATTTTTACTGTGTTATAGTTGTTAATAACTTGGTGTTGATTAGGGTAAGGATTAGCTATGTAAATAGTATAAAGTCCAGTGCCATCAGATAATGATCTCAGTTGTGTTTCGTATTTTTGAGATCGTGTAAGCTCCGGTGTTGTAAATAACAAAGTTCCATAATTGTTTATTGAAGGTGTTAATTCTTGTTGTTGAAGATTTGAATAATTTTTGAATAAAAGAGTACCGTTTTTCTCTATTTTTATTAGTTTTGTCTTGTTGTCGTTGAACTCGTGCCCTAATTGTCCTACATTAAAATCTCTAATGTCTTTGTGTGTATTAATTACAACTGTAGATTCAGTTGAACTTGCGCAACAAGCAGAATATACTAGCTGACCTAAAAACAATACAAATACTCTATTACGTAAATTCATAAGCTAATAAAAATTGCAAGACTCTATACCTTATATTCTAATAAAAAATAAATATTAAATCAATGTGCAAAAACCTATTGTATTCTTTATGTCTTCTATTGAAGTGCATTTTTCCGTTTTGCTTCTATCTAAAATATTTAAGATAAAGTAATATATTTCATTAAACTTAATTTCGTTATGTAGAAACTTGTGAACTGCTATTTCATTGGCTATATTGAAGGCTATTACTTTATGTTCTGATATTGCTTGATAGGCAAGTTCAATATTTCTTTTTTGCCAAGCCTTTGGAGAACGAAATGTTAGTCTTTTAATGTCCTGAAAACATATTTGTTTAAGTGAATTTGTATTAAAGTCTGGATACGTTATTGCATGAGATATTGGAACTATCATGTCCGGTTCATATGCTATCATTTTTGAAGAGTTATCTTTGTAGGTTGCTATTCCGTGAATAATTGATTCTTGGTGTATTAATGCTTTTATACACTTCGAATCAAATCCAAAAAGATATGATGCTTCTATTATTTCTAATGCCTTGTTTATAAGAGTTGAACTATCTATAGTAATCTTTGCGCCCATGTTCCAGTTTGGATGTTTTAAAGCCATTTCTGGTGTTATTTTTTCAAGATCACACTCTTCGAAATCGATAAAGCTACCTCCAGATGCAGTTAATGTTATGTCTTGTATCGCATCTTTTGATTCTCCAAGCAAGCATCTAAAGATAGCATTATGTTCCGAATCAACAGGAATTATTTCTGTTTTTAACTTACGTGCTTTATCTATTAAAAGTTCTCCTCCAAGAAGAATTGCCTCTTTAGACGCTATAGCTAAACGTTTTGCTTTTCCTAGACAATAAAATGTTGGTTCAAGAGCTTTTGATCCAGATATTGACATAAAAAAAATATCAACTGATTCTCTTGCTAGATTGTTAATTTCTGGTCCAGGCAGAACGGTTATCTCAGTTCCTGCGAGAGCTTCTTGAACTATATTAAAGGCATAATTATCAGCAACGCAGACATATTTTGGATGAACAGATATCGCCTGATCTATAAGCAACTTATAGTTACTCTTTGCGACCAATGTATGAATCTGCATTTTCTTTTGTTTTGCAACGTTTAGTGCTTTTACTCCGACTGTTCCAGTTGATCCAAATATGCTGATGCTTTTCATCGTTTTAAAGCCTCTGTAAACCTCTTAAGAACAATTTCCTTTCCAAAAAGCTCAAGTAACTTTAATAGATTAGGTCCATGTTCCATATCTGTTAGCGCCATCCTTAAAGGAATGTATAGAGCCTTTCCAGAAGCATCTGACTTTTCCTTTATACGATTCATAACATTTTCATCAATTTCTGAGTTTTGCAATTCATCAATCGCAGTTTTTATAACATTAGTTTGTTCTTCGTTTGGTTTGTATGTTGCTTTATAATCTGTATCAAGTATACACTTCCATATATTAAAATCATTATAGGTTGATATATTGTCCTTTATAATCTCGAATGCTTTTTCTGAAATTCCATATTCCTTAATTTCTTCATAATTCTTCTGATGCATGATCTTCTTGTTTACATTAAGTATCTCATTCATATCAAACTTCGGAGAATTTGTGCTAAATTTTGTGATATCAAAATATTCAACAAGATCATTCATATTTGTAAATGGCATTGTATCTAGACTTGACCCAAGTGTCGCTAGGAGATCAGATATAGCCATCGGATCAACGCCTTGATTTCTTATGTCTGATAGGTTCATACTTCCGAGCCTCTTTGAAAATTGTGATCCATCTTTATTTACAAGCAGGGAAAGATGAGCAAACTGAACTTGATATTTTGAATCAGAAATTTCGTCAAACATAGCGATTTGAACAGCCGTGTTTGTGACATGATCCTGGCCCCTTATTATATGTGTTATTCCAGAATCTATATCGTCTATAACTGACGAGAAAGTATAAAGAAACGTTCCGTCAGCTTTTACTATAACAGGATCGCTGACACTATTGAGAGCATATGAAATTTCGCCTAAAATTAAATCGTTCCAAGAAACAGTCTTATTAGGCAGTTTAAATCTCCAATAAGACTTTATCCCTTGGGATCTTAAACGTTCTTTTTCGACATCACTTAACTTTAAAGCTGATCTGTCATAAACAGGGGCAATTCCTTTATTAATAGCAATCTTGCGTTTATAATCAAGTTCTTCTTGTGTTTCAAAACATTCATACAGAATACCTTTTGCTATAAGTTTGTTCATAACATCTTTATAACGCTCAAGTCTTTCTGATTGTCTAAACGTTTCGTCCCAAGATATTCCAAGCCATTTCAAATCTTGAATTATGGCATCTTCATATTCTTTTTTTGATCTTGCAACATCTGTATCATCTATTCGAAACAGATATTTTCCTTTATTCTGTTTGCAAAACAAATAGTTGATAATTGCAATACGCGCATTTCCAATATGCATAAAACCAGTTGGGCTAGGCGCAAATCTAACTTTACAATTCATAATAAACTTCTCCTAAACAGTAATTTAATTATCTCACAGATTTTTAATAGATAACAAGATGGTTATCTATACGAAGCAATTGATACACTTCTTATATATAATAAGGTTAACTCATGAACTTAATTGCTGTCAAATTTTAAAAACTCCCATAAAAGTTTAGCAATCTTCTTCTAGGTATGATTCGCATCCATCATCTGGATCATTTGTGTAGAATATTATCTTTGTATTATCTTGTATTAAACTTTTTAGTTTATCATGAAAT
>JAFUQI010000065.1 GCA_017481035.1 Alphaproteobacteria bacterium
CTCTCCAGCATGTATTACTACTACTTGTATTAAACACATATGTTTTATTTTCTGTTGTAGACCAATAGTTATAATCTGTTTCTGTAGGAACAGATGGTGTACTACCTATAGTTATAGGATTAGTTACTTCTGTAGGAGCAAATGGTGTCTCTATATCATCATAATCATCATATGCTGTTATAATAGATGCATATAAAGACATACAGCTTATAGCACTTATACATAATAATGATTTCTTAATGTTAAACATCTTACTTAACTCATTTTGTATAAAACTTTTATTAATAAACATTATAGCATACAATAATTAAGATAACAATGTAAATGATATGTATAATGAGTAGTGAGTGATGTAATAATGGCAACATAAACCTTTTTGAAATATATATAGTAATCATAGTGAGTTCCAATATGTTGCAACAACACTGACATCAACAAGCAACATAACAACTGCAATCGAAATAGCAAGCGCCCCCGCGCCATTCCAGCCGCCTGCTTATGCACAATGCAATAACTAGCCTTATATATAATCTTCATTATAATTGCTATACTACACCATGAAACTATAGAATACTCATAAATTTTGTAGTACCTCAAACGAAGAAGGCGAACAAAACTAGCCACATATTAAGCCGGCACAGCCCAGCGCTATTTTTTGCGACAGGCTTGCTTAAGTCAGAGAGCATATAGCCTAGCAACACTAATCAAACTTTTGATCGTACGTTAAGAGCAGCATGCTTATTGATCAAACACGCATAAAATAAATATAAAATTTGTTGCGCGTCACAACGCAATATATACAATTGCAATCAAAATAGCATAAGGCAGCTCCTCACACCATTCCCGCTGACTGCTATACTCAATGCAATAACGATATGTTATAATTAGAACAACTACAACGATTCTACTTGTTTGTGTCAACTCTGCTGCAAATGATAAATAGCAACAGTAATTTACAATTTCGACAGAATATTGTTTAATAACTTTTTCGAAGACGCGGCAACAAGATCGAACTTTTTGTTGGCTTTTTGATGCAACTCAAAGAAACCTCCTGATTCTCTTATGAGAACCATACCACTTGCAATATTCCAGATATAAGCATCTTTGACGATTACAGCATCATACTTACCTGATGCCATATACGCAACATCAAGAGAAATTGATCCTGTTTTTCTTATTAATGCTCCACTTTCAATAAGTTTACTTTCTGTATCACTAGATGCCATCGTTACTGCTATTATTGACTTCTCTAATCGTTCATTTCCTGACACACGAATTCTTGTTCGTCCATTTAGAAACGCACCACTGTTTTTTTCAGCCTCGTATGATTCTCCTCTTAATGGGTCGTATATCAAGCCATCTAAAAATTCACCGTCTATCTTTGCAGCGATATTGATGGCAAAATATGGAATGCCACGTATAAAATTAGCAACACCATCGAGTGGATCTAACGTCCAGCAATCTTTTAATTCTGTTGCTGAATTACTTGTGTTTCTACTTATGAATTGATATTCTTTGTTGTCTAGTTCATTAATGATCCTATTTTCAACATTTATTTCTGATTTTATTGCAAATGTGCCATCAGACTTCCTGGAAAGATGAAGATTGCCTAATTCTCCAAAGTCCCTGATAAGACCACGCGCCGCTTTTTCGGCTGCACGATACATTTGTCGAAGAACGTATGACGCAACCATTGCTATTTTGCACGTTCAACGTAAGATGCTGTATTAGTGTCTACGACAACCTTTGTTCCTGCTTCTATATGCTGAGGAACCATAATTTTGACTCCATTAGATAGTATCGCGGGTTTGTATGAAGATGCTGCTGTCTGCCCCTTTACAACAGGCTCTGCCTCTACTATTTCCAAAACAACCGTTTGAGGCAAAGAAACACTTATAGGATCGTTCTCATACATGCATATGTTAACGGTCATGCCGTCTTCAAGAAATGCTACGCTATCTCCAACTACATCTGTGTTCAACTGGATCTGTTCAAAAGTCTCTTGATCCATGAAATGAAGATCATCACCATCTTTATAAAGAAACTGGAATTCCTTTTCTTCTAGAAAGACTTTCTCAACTTTATCTTCTGTACGAAATCTTTCGTTCATCTTTTGTCCGCCACGCAGCTCCTTCATCTCGACTTGCATAAAGGCACCACCTTTTCCTGGCTGTACGTGCTGCGTTTTTGCTACTACCCAAAGCTTATTGTTATGTTCTAAAACATTTCCAACTCTAATATCACCAGCACTGATTTTCATTTTAACCACCTAAAATCGAGAATTTGGTAGCGGAGGAGGGACTTGAACCCCCGACACGCGGATTATGATTCCGCTGCTCTAACCAGCTGAGCTACTCCGCCATTAACTGACCATTAGAGTATGCCCTAAAATCAAAATGCTTTCAACAACTTTTTAATAAAAATCATAATACTTTGAACAGTTAGTACGCCACAGATTCTTTGTATTTTAATTACTTTCCTTTATTTTTGAGCTACAGATTACTGATATTGCAAGGCTTATTGGAATTAGCATTAAGGCAGCATTATAACTGTTAATATCATAAGCATGAGTATTTTTTTCGTTACCAAAAATATCTAACAATACCCCAATTAATGGTTGAAAAATCGCTCCAATTAACATAACAATACAGTTAGTAATTGAAATAGCTGCGCCCGTTTTGTTTGGTTGAACGTTTTCTTTAGCGCACGTAAATCCTATTGGTTGTGCGCCCGTAAAGAATCCAATTAAAAACACCATTATAAAAGCTGTCAATATTTTCTGATTCGAAAACAAAAGCGCGCTAAACAATAACATCAAAACACCCGCTGATAATTGAAGCGTTTTTTTATAACTATGTATTTTCTCAGCAAAAATTGCCATTGCAACGCTCCCTATCGCAACACCTACAAAGATTATAGAAGAAGAGATTGCAGCGTATTCATTGCTTATATTATACTTTACCATAAAGTACGGAACAGCCCACAATTCCGCAAAAACATCTATAGGTAAATACATCAAACCAGCGATTAGGCCTGCGAGTAATACCTGCTTGTTTTTTGCAATAGATACAAAGGCAGTCAAAACACTAGATTTACTTTGTTGCTCGCTTTGTGATTCGATTCTTTTTGGGATAAAGAAAACGATCAACAGACCTATAAATATACCGCATATAGCAAGGATATTAGTTGTTGTTTGCCAACCATAAACGTTCACAATTTTTGCTATAGGCACTCCACCAACGAGACCACCTAACGTTCCCATAACATTTGTAATTCCAGTTAAAATTACAAAATGCCTTTTTGGGAACATGTGCGCTGATATTTGCAAACAACTTATAAAAGAACATGCAGAACCAGAGCCAACTAAAAACCTGCCAATCTTTGCTATATTTATGTTATCGGTTAAGGCAAATATGAAACTTCCTATTACGCATAGGGTTGCTGATATGCCAAGCAGGTTTCTTGGTCCAATCCTATCTATTATAAATCCACATGGCAATTGCATAGCTGTATACGAATAGTAAAAGAATGAAATCAATATACCCATACTAGCAGTTCCGGCATTAAATGTAGACATGAGCTCGTTTGTCATTACACTGGGTGCTACCCGTAACGTGAGTCCATACAGATAAAAGATAGAAGCGACGAAAAACGCCATCCAGGAACGTAGGGCTACTTTTTGATTCATTTTGCTTTTGAGTAATTGCACATACACAATCATTTTAACATAATTTCAAGTATATTAAAAAAAACTTAATTTAATATTAGAGCGATTTTAAGAAGACAGTACCGCCAAGAAAAATGAAGAAGAAAATACCTTTTTTGACGCAATTGATAATATATCAATTGCGAACTATCAATATGATTACTATATATATTTTCAAAAAGGCTGTTCGCATTATATCAATTCAGCTAAGCCTTACCTGTCAAGGCACGTTTCACTCTAAAGGCCATTGACAGCGGCTTGCTTCATTTATATTTCTTTCTTCGAACCTTTTTTCAAAA
>JAFUQI010000066.1 GCA_017481035.1 Alphaproteobacteria bacterium
ATGGTAGAGTTATATTCAATACTCCTGTTAAAGGTAAGGGTAGTATTACTATACATCCAGGAGGATCTTATAGATCTTCTAAACCTATAGGTATTAAGGTTATTAATAAAGGAGGTAGTGTTTAAGTAAGAGAAAGCCTATTTATAGGCTTTCTTTTGTGTGGGGTGGAGGGAGGATAATAGCAGTCTGCTTAAATATTGCCTTCAATTGATGCATGTTATATTTGAACCAATTGATATATTTCAATTGAGAACTAAAAGTATAAAATTATTTGTTTTCAAACTATAGTGATGAATTGCGTAGCTATTTTACTTTAATAAAGATCGTTTGGATTAAACGTTAGTTCAAGGTCCTTCCATTGTTCATATTTTTCTTTTGGTAATGGAATTGGGTTGCACATCGGGTCTAAAACAGCTCTTTGCGCGTTTTCTGCGGCAATTTTAAAGTTAGGATCGCTCATTCGTTCCTTGTTTTGTATCTCTGCTTTTTGAACGTACCCGAGTGGATCAAGCTCCATCTTTAATTCGACAATTAATTCTTCTGCATTCTTTAGACCAGCTGGCATATGCCAACATTTCCGAATTGTTTGTCTGATTACATCAACCTCTGTTGCCGTTAACTCATCTCCGAGTTCTTCGGCATTTACTCCTCCAATATCACTAGACGCTGCATTATCAAGCATAGAATTTAAAGATTTTTTCGCTTTTTGTTTTTGTTCTTGTGGATTTGGAGTTATATTCTTTAACGCCTTATCGATGGTTTTTGGGGTGTTCTTTTTTTTGTTTTGTGTTTTGTTTTTATCTTTTTTCTTGTTTGCTTTTGGAGTGTTTTTGTTTAATGGCACCCTCTTATTTGATTCTGTTTTTTTCTGTTCTGCTGCTTGTTTCTGTTGTTTTTTATCATCTGTTTCTTTTTTGTCAATTTTTGACTTTTTATTATCTCCGGGCGTTTCTGAAATTATAGGTGCTGTGCTTTTCGGACCTATTCTCTTAAAATCATAGATAGCGTGACCTGTATCTTTTATTGCTCTATCTTTTGTTCCTTTGAAATTTATAAACGTTGCTATAATAAGCGTTGCATGAATTATTAGCGAAAACAATAAACCTTTATCTTTCATTTGCGTTTTCTGCCATTTCTTTTATCATATTTATTATGTGGTTCATTTTGGGAAATCAATGATACTTTGCATCCAGGAGTAGTAGAAATTATATCCATAATTTTTAAGATTGCCCCATAACTCAAGTCCTTGTCTGCTTGAACATGAACTATATTGTTTGAAGTTTGCTTCATTATTATTGGTAATTTCTTTGAAAGTTCATCTATAGAAATTTTTGTATCTTGAATGTATATTTCTGAATCTTTTGTTATCGTTAGAATAATTGGTGTTTGTGTATCGTCTTGTTTTGCTGCAGACTCTGTTGACGGCAAATCAACTGAAACTCCAACTTTTTGTGATGGTGGATTTAACATAAATATAAGTAGTATGACAAGCATCACTTCAACGAGTGGCGCTATATTTATATGTAACTTTTGCGAAGAGTTTCTATAACGTCTATTTCTCATTTGTCTGTCTCGAAATTATAGAAATAAATTCTGCAGAAAAGGTTTCCATATTACCTAAATACGAGTTTATTGCACTTTGAAAATAATTATAAAAAAATGCAGCTGGTATTGCCGCGAAAAGACCTAGTGCAGTTGTAAACAAAGCCTCAGACAAGTGCGGAGTAATGTCTTTTGCGGAAGTTAATTGTGTGTTACTTATAACGTTTGTAATTCCAATTACAGTTCCTAACAACCCTACTATTATTCCGTTGGTTCCTATAAAGGATAGCAAGCTCATATTTTGTGAAAGATGCGATTCGGTTCTCATGATTTCTATATTCATAGACCTTGAAATATTTGTAATCTGATCATTAAGGTTTTTTTTAATCGTTCTTTGATACTCTGACATTCCTGCAAAAAACATATCGGCCATAGGCGAGTGGTTTGTATCTCGAACTTCGTTGACCAAGATATCAAGAGGCACACCACTCCAAAAACGATGTTCAAAGTTTTTCGTTTGTTTTGCGACAAACTTTAATCGCATATACTTAGAAATGCTTACTGCCCAAGACCAAACTGATGCCCCAAGCAAGATTAGCATAATAAGCTTTATAGAAAAACTGGCATTAAAAAAATAATCAAATACAGTTTGACTCGCTGAAATATTCGCGTTGTTTTCTAATACTTGGGTTTGCACAATATTGTTTAGATCGGATGAAATTTGAGATTGATCCATTTAACACAACGTTCAACTACGTACTATATACATTATAACGAATGTTGAATTGTTAATCCAGTACTTGAGTTAACGGTTTGATAATTATGTTGTCTTATGTCATTTTGACCAAATTGTATGTACTGTAGTAGGAGTTATGATAGAAACCGACTCTACATTTTGATTGAAAATCACAGACAGATTTTTTATAGATAGATCATTTATATTATTAGCTGTAGGATAAATGTTAATTACTTGTTTTATACCCCTTAATTCAATCTTTTCATAAAAATCTTTGAAGTCTAAGTCAATATATTGATTTGTTTCTAATGAAATAACTGGATATATATTAATATAATCATATTTTTCCACATAGTGCGTTTCGCATAACATTGTATCAAGCTCTTGCCTAAGACAAATTATATTGTTTGATCTGTTCCAAAACAAAACGGAATACGTATCCAAAACGGAATACGTATCATTAAGTAGAAATTTATATATATTTCCTCGTATTGATATAATTGATAAAACACAAGAATCAAAAGGTTTTTGTAATAACAGAATATTTTCTGTCAAATCTTTGCTAGAAATAATGGTATTATTAGTTTCTTTGTTGTATCCCAAAAAAAAAGGAGTTTTTGGCAAAAAATCGGAGCAGTTTTCGTCAATACGTATGGTATTTGTATCCATCGCAATTAAAACATTGACGCCAAAAAGACATAACGATAAAAAACTTTTTAAAATCATAGAGCTTTGTTTTTTTTGAAAAACTTTGTTACTCGATAGTTTATTCTTGTTGTTCAAAAAAATCAATAAAACTAAAAAAAATAAAGTTATATTTTTACAAATTTATGAAAGCAGTTTTTTTTGTTACATATCTTTAATGATTGCTGTTGTTTTTCTTGCTTAAAAGTGTTGCGACAAAAAACGCAAAAGTTTTATAAAAAATTAATATTTTTTTAATTAGTTTACTGTATAATGTATCTTATAAGGGAGTCGCTTTGTTCGACTTAACAAATTTATTTTGGAGAAAATAACTATGAACAGAATTAGTTTATTGTCAATGGCTTTGTCATTGTTTGTAACTTTTGCGTATGCGGACGAGAAAACGGAACCAGCAGCTGAAGCAACTCAAGATGCAACTGCTACAGAAACTCCTGCAGTAACAGAAGAAGCAGCATCAACAGAAACTACCGTGGCAACCGAAGATGCAAAGCCAGCAGAAGAAACAACGTCAACAGATACAGTTACAGAAGAGCCGAAAGCAGAAGAACCAGTACAAACAGATTCTGCTGCAGACGTTAAAACAGAGGAAGCAGCATTGACCAATGTCGAGCCAGTAGTTCAAGAAGAACAAAAAGCAGAAAAGCCTAAAAAGAAAGCAAAAAGAGCAAGCTCATCTAAAAAAAGCAAAGAACGTAAAGATTTATCGGACGAGATGAATAAAACAAAGGAACCTCTTCCAAATCCAGTGGCAGAAGGCGAAACAACAGAAAAAGTGACAGATCTTGAAGAAAAAAAATCAGATAAAATAGTTGAGATATCTCAAGAAAAGAAAGAAGCACATCTTAACGGAGCAGATGCGGAAGTCCTAAAAGACATCGAACAAGAAGGAGCTAAAGAAGTCGCAGAAATTGAAACTGAAAAGCAAGAAGCAGAAAAAGCTCTCGAAGCGGCAACAAAATAATTAAATGCGCGGTGATTCAACGATCACCGCAATTCTACAAAAGATATAACCAACCGTGATTCGAAATTTAGCAGACAAAATTAGACCAACGTTAATCGACGAAATTCAAAACATAAATGAAAGTTTTCCAAAGAAACTTCAAAGTTCTCTGATACTTTATGGACCTCCAGGTTCAGGAAAAACAACATATGCGAAGGCCATGATTAAGAGCGCAAATATACCACACTTTTCGCTTACAGCCGTTGAAACCGGAACTCAAAGTTTTAAGGATATATTTCAGAAGGCAACGCCTTCAGAACCTATAATAATACATGTCGATGAAATACATCATTTTAACAAAAGCCAACAGGATATCTTCTTGCCACATATAGAAAAAGGAAGCATTATTCTGATAGGAACAACAACAGAAAATCCTTCGTTTACATTAAGGCCAGCGTTGTTGTCAAGGTGTCGAGTTCTCACTTTTCAGCAGCATAGTGAGACTAGTCTAAAACTCATATTGGATAGAGCTGAAAACTTTATAGGTAAACGGTTAAACTTATCAGATGACGCAAAATTGTTGCTATTTCAAATGGCCGCCGGAGATGCTAGATATTTTCTTAATATGGTCGAAGAGTTATATAACGGCAGCCAAGATGAAAATATCACTGTCGATACTGTATCTAAGATACTATCCGGACGTCAGGCAATTTATGATAAAGCTGGAGACGCTCACTATAGTCTAATTAGCGCTTTTCATAAGTCCATACGCGGTTCTGATGCCAATGCAGCTTTGTATTGGTATGCACGTATGCTTGAAGGAGGAGAAAATCCTTTATATATAGCTAGACGGATTGTCAGAATAGCTGTGGAAGATATAGGGCTTGCAGATCCGAACGCTTTGACTCAAGCAATATCAGCACAACAGGCATATGCTTTTTTAGGTTCTCCAGAAGGAGAATTAGCTATAGCACAAGCTGTTATATATATGGCAACAGCTCCAAAATCAAATGCCGCATATACTGCATATAAGCTATCTAGGAAACTAGCAAGCGATACAAGAAATACAGTCCCACCAAAACATATTATCAATGCTCCAACACAATTTATGAAGGATCAAGGATTCTTTAAGGATTATATATATGATCACGATACACCAAATTGTTTCTCAGGGCAAAATTATTTCCCAGACGAATTTAAAAATAGACCTGATATATATAAGCCTGTTGAAAGAGGATATGAACGCGAAATAAACAAACGCTTAAAGTATTGGAATAACCTTAGGAAATCAAAGAATTAACTATTTATTAACTTTTGTATGCTAGTATTTAAATATTGAATGTGTATTTGTTTGACGAATATTGTGAATACAAAGAATATATTTTTACTTTTATTGTGTGTGCCAAATATTTGCTCTATGGATATATCTTATGTTCTTGATGACAATTATGTTGAACCTGTAGCGGTTAGCATAAACTCCTTGATAAGACACAGCAAGCCTGAAGATAAACTTAATCTCCATATAGTTGATCTTGGAATATCATTTCAAAACAAAGAGAAGTTTTATAAATTTGAAAGCTCTGGTAATAGGCAAGTATCTATAGATTTTACAAAATTTAATCTATCAAAATTTGATGATTTAAAACCTTCATCTTGCGGAAAGTCTGTATACACGCGTTTTATCTTGCAAGATATATTTCCGAATTTAGACAGGTTGATATTTATAGATGGAGATACAGTTATAACAGATTCTCTATCAGAACTTTGGAATTTTAATATAAAAGGAAAATACTGGGCAGGTTCATATCATAGTTGGGGGCCATCAAGATGTTCTGCTGTTATGTTGTTAGATCTAAAAAGCTTTAGGGCAAATAAACTTGGCTCATCACTTATAGACGCAACGAAGCGTAGACAAAAAATCTCTTACTGCAACGAAGAATATGCATTAAATGGTCTTGGTAGATCTAAGGTTGGAATACTGCCGTTTAGATATAATATGCATGTCGCATTTACAGAATATACAAGGACGAAAAACATAAACGGAAACCAAAAGATGATAAACGATGAAATTCCAAATACTGTTATATGGCATTACTCATCAACATATAAACCATGGAAAATAGAGCGACACATATTTGAAATGGTTTGTCCAGTTGGTCCATATGATCTTTGGCACGAAGAATTTAACGCACTTCCAGGTTGTTGGCACGAAAAAGATATTGAATATTTTGCAATAGATTATGAATCTGAGGATTATGATGAATGTTAAAAACAGTCATTAAAAAACTAATTAATATTGATATAAGAAAAAATAATTAAATATTTTTTAACAAAATTGCATAGAAAAGAAATGCTATAGTATGTATATGTATCGCATCTATAGTGTTTCTTCTAACATCATAAATTTATAGAGAGAGTTGATGCTTGTTACTAATCCTTGCTATTTGTTATTCAGAATACTTTAAATTTAGCTTTGTTTTTACATTTAATGCATTTTTATAGTAGTTTATTTTTTTTACTTGCAATATTGTTTTATATATAGTACTGTTTGTGCGTTTGGAACATATAAATAGGGGTATGTTCCTTTAAATATTTCAGGAGGTTTTTTATATGAAAAGAGTCTTTTTGCCTATATTTTTATTTGTATCATCATTCTCAAATGTTGCTCAAAGTTCGACTAATACAGAAGTAGAGAACAACTGTTATATTTTATATGATTATCATGACGATAACGCATATACATGCTATCTCCCACCTAAACATCAATTGAGTTTTGAACAAAGTAGCGAATTAACAGCGACTGATAAAGTTCTTAAAGAATCGCAAAAAATATTGAATAACCTAAGAATAGATCTATTAACAGAAGCAAGTTATAGCAATTTTTATTCAGAATTATTCTTACAAGAAAAAAGCAACCCAGGATATGCTGACCTGTTTTTTAACAAAGAAATTCGAGCAATCGAACAACAAGAAACATATACTGAACAAATAAAAAACAAATACAAATCATATGTCGAAATGGAAAGGCAAGAATATAAATATATCAAACAAGAAATACAAGAAGGCGTGCATTTAAGTGTTAGTTGTTATTTTCTTTATAAATTCGAAACATCGCCATTGCTTCTCGCAATCGAAACGGAAAAGTTTAGTCAAGATCAAGAGTATATAGATTCTTGGGAAGGAATAAAACAATTTTTTACAGAAGAAATCAAAAATAAACTCCAAGAATCTTGGCTTAATGATCGAAAGAAGATTGCTAAGTATGTGCCTGAAATAACAAAAGAAGAATATGAAGAGTTGTATTACTGCGTTACTCAATGTCCAAAAGAAATTCTTCATGTCTTATATACTATTTCAGTAATATCGCAAAATAACAAACACATTTATGGCTGTTGTGAAATTTTATTCAGTGAGGCTCTCGATTTATACCATTTGTATCGTGACTTATTTTTGTATCTGCCTTAGAAGATTTTGATGCAATTTATTATCCAAAATTAACAAAAATTATTGGAGATTGATAAAACGAGAAATAATAAATCTCGAATGTATCATAGAGACGTAGATATGTGTATAGTTTACAACACATATCTTTACTCTGTATTGTTTTACCCTGATGTGTTTGTTGTAGAAATTATAGCCTCAACTATCTCAAGAACTCTAGCTCTTATAGCCTTATTCTGAATAGATCGAAAAGCACTCAAAAGTTTGCTCTCCATATTCTCATCATAATTAGCTTCACTTTCTTTAAATGAAAAATCATTAAGAAAAAAACTAGGGTGAGTATTGATTGCCTCACAAATCTTTAAAAAGTTTGATAAAGAGATTCGAGATACACCATCTTCATATTTTTGTATCTGCTGAGCTGTGCAACCTATATAATCAGCGCACTGTTTTTGAGTTATTTTTAATAGCTTACGTCTTGCTTTAATTTTGTTGCCAATATTGGCGTATTTGGACTCAACTTTTATTGTTCTTGTCATAAACACGTTACCTCATAGACAATTATTATTTTAATATGTTTTTTAGCTTTTTTGTAATAAAATTTCAAAAAATACCAAAACATTGTGTTATTATTTTGTTTTTGTTTTGTTGTATTACATAGAAATATACCCAAACTTAAAAAATTATGTGTAGTAGGGTAATGTAGAATAAGCGACATATAAAACAAGACAGATTAAGTCTTGGCATTTTGATTTCTTGGATTTTGGATGCATCACCCAAAAAATCTCATCCATTAACCTTCTGTTAACTTTTATCTGTTATCATATGTATATAAGAATATTTTAATGAGGACATAGATATGTCTAAAACAATTAATAAGTATAAAGTATTACTATACTTAGCTATACTTGGGGGGGGGCAATGTAGGAGAAGTATATAGTGAATGGATACTTGATGAATATGATAATCCTGTTGAGTTAGTTATAGGTAGTAGTACTCAAGGTAATAATAACTTAGGTATAAGTTCTCTTACACAAGTAACACATCATAATAAGTGGTATGGTAATACATATACAAATAATTCTAGTGATTCTAATAGTAGAATAGCTACACAAGGTACAGTAACTATTGATAAAGATTATACATTAAAGTTAATAAATAATTGTGGTGCTTGTACATTAAACTGTTATAATACATTTACTAACTATGGTAATGTTATAATAAAAG
>JAFUQI010000067.1 GCA_017481035.1 Alphaproteobacteria bacterium
ATATAAAACACTTTATCACCTACCTATAAACAACCATATACACTACTATATTTTTTTGAAAAAAGGTTCGAAGAAAGAAATATAAATGAAGAGAACTTATGTCAAGGTGGAGAACGTAAGTGAACCTTGACATATAGTGAATCTTCATTTATATAATGCGAACAGCCTTTTTGAAAATATATAGTTATATTGAGAGTTCGCAATTGATATATTATCAATTGCGACCAATATGTGGCGGAGCCAGGATATAAATATCATGGCTCCGCCACTGCACCAGGAAACTATAGGATACTTACAAATTTCGTGGTACCTAAAACGAAACAAGCAACCTATTAAGCCGGAAGCTCCAAGCTTATTTTTCGCGACCGCCTCATGAGAAGAAGCATCCTATAACATTTAATCATCATTAAACACAACGCGCAGATTGGCGCTAAGAACAGCATGCTTATGCATACATACAAGATTCATTGGGTAATGGCCATAGTATGGCAACCTACGTATTTTTATGTATACTATATTTCCAAAAGTGTTTGTGATTCTGCTACTTGTATTATTTATGCATCTGTTAATACCATATAGCTATACCGAGTGAAACTTTTTTCGTAAAAAAGTTATTGACCTTATGCATAATATAATGGTATTATGAAATTACCGAATGGTTCTTCGGGGGAGTAGCTCAGTTGGTTAGAGCGCCGGCCTGTCACGTCGGAGGTCGCGGGTTCAAGTCCCGTCTCTCCCGCCAGATTAGACTTCAATTATTCCTGTGTATATTCCGGCATTGATGGAAAAGGTTATATGGCTTTCGGAATGTTCTGAGAGTAACGAAGTACCTGTTACAGCAATTATTGCCATTAAAAATCAGGAAATATCAATAGCTCAAAATAAAGTGGAGCAAACAAAATTTGTGTGGGAGCATGCAGAATATGTCGCAGTAAAATGCGCGTGCGAAAAACTTAATACAAAGTATCTTGATATGGCTAGCATATATGTTAATTTGGAACCATGTGAATTTTGCTCGGCTTTATTGTCAGCAGTACGAATAAAAAATATTTTTTTTGGAGCTTATAACTCGAGAGGTGGTGGAATCATCCATAACGCAAGAATTTTTGATAAAACAACAAGGCAACCTTTTATTATAGGTGGCATACAGGAAACAAGATGTTCAAAATTACTTTCTAGTTTTTTTAAAAAGATACGCAAATAATTTTATTGCATTGGCAACCACAATAACATTTCTACTTTGCTTTAACATTTAGGCTACAGAACTATAGGTAATCATTAGACGCAACACGTTAACAGCAACAAGCATGTAGTGAAGATAATGATTTTTGAGACTTTGCGCAACAAGACAATACTCAATGTTTTTGTAGTATTTGCAACTATTAATACCGTAAAATAATTGCACAACAAACAATATTCATCGCACATTATATAGCATTATGTAAACGTAATATTTAAGAAGGCAGGACTCCGCGCAATTTACGCTGCTTACTTATAATTAATTATAGTAGGTAGGAATTGATATTATTGCATAGTTACTATTTATGTGGTTGAGATGTTTGCCAGTGCATCATTGTTTGATCTAACTAATATTTTAAGTTAGACTATTAGTATAGATTCTATGCTATCTTTAAAATTATGAGCATATTAAAACGAGCTTTTTATTTGCTTTCTTCAGTGGCAATTAGTTTTACTTTTGCCGCGGACATACAACAAACAACAAATCTTAACCTTGAAAACAAAATTAGCGATATTGAAAAAACAAATAACGTTTCATCAGCAACATATAAAGCTTCGAGTGACCAAGGAACACAAGAAGTAACCCTACAACTAGCTCCTGCTTGGACAACATATAACGGGATTTTTTGCGTAACTTTTGACAAAAATTATTATTTTAATTGGAATAATTTGTTTGAACAACAACAAATCAAATTAATAGAAATTTTAGGAGAAGACATAAAAGGTTTAAAGCTGTATATATGCATACAAGATCGAGATAGCATTTTTCTCTTTGATCCCAACTACAAACTTTTACCACGTCCTCACATAACCGCTCTAGATAAGTATGTGAAAAACGGAGAAAAAGCAATTTCTGGTGGAGCGACAACATACTTTAAGTACTATTCAAATGGAAAATTGTCCGAACTAAAGAGTTTAGGATTAAATGGCTATAGTATACATGATGGCCGTTTTTCACCGCCTTCGCCACAGTCAGCCTTTGATAAAAACAACATGCCAGATTTTATAGTATCAAAAACAAAATTTCAAAATAACTGGAGTGTCGGCAAACCTGATGATTTTATAGCAATCAACATATTTGCCGCTGCAGCAGAATTAAATGCCTTCAATACGTGCATTCAAACGAATAAAGATACGTTTCGAAAAGCCTTAGAAAAAATCTCTTGTGGACAGAAAATCATAGAAATGCTTGAAGGTGATACAAATATAAACGATGATTGTGAAGAATATACAGATGACAATTGTTCTTAAGATAATTGATAAACATATATAGATATTTGTAATCGTATGGTTATGTTTTTTATATACAGAATAGTGTAAATATTGTTATCGACAAAAGCGATAACAATTATACTATATATATTTTTTTACATATACAATGATCCAAATTATAGTTATTATATTGCTTATAAGCAAACAGCAGAAATTAATCATTGAGTCGCCAGGCAAAATATTATGCTTACATAACGTTATATAGACAATGTTGCGGACGTTTTCTACTTCTGACGAAGTGAATGTGGCTTGTTGCTGGTATGTTCTGGCAGTAACAGTTATATGTGCCACATAAATTCATTTGACAGAAGTATAAATGCCGATTTAATTCTGTTCTTACCTCATGCAAGCATTGAACAAGGATTTTCTAATATGTTTTTTAATCGTTGCATAAAGTTCGCCGCAACAGTTCCGTCTATAGCTCTGTGGTCTATTGCAAGGCACATAGAGATAACGTTACCTATTTCTATATTGTCATTTTTTACAATCGGAATCTTTTTGATTTGTGCAACTGATAGGATGCTAACTTGAGGCAAATTCAATATAGATGTGAAGCTATCTATCTCGTATTTTCCAAGGTTAGAAATTGTAATAGTTCCGCCTGTATATTGTTCAGGTAAGAGTTTTCCAGTCTTAGCTAATGCAGCAAGTTCTTTTATTTCCTTCGATATTGAAGAAACTGTTTTTGTATCAGCATTTCTTATAACAGGAGTAAATATGCCGCCTTCAATAGCTACGGCAACGGAAATGTCAACGTTCTTAAACTGTCTAATTGTGCTCTCGTTCCAAATTACATTTATTTCAGGAACATTTGCCATCGCACAGGCTACTGCTTTAACTATTAGGTCATTAACTGTAATTTTTGTATCGATTATTCCTGAGTCGTTTAGTGTCTTTCGTAAGTTTATGAGATCAGAAACATCGGCAGTTATGTTGATGTAATAATGTGGAACATCTCTTTTTGCTTTTGTCATTTTTTCTGCAATGACTTTTCTCATCCCAGAAACCGGTATATCTTCAAAGCAAATACCATTATGTGCATTTTGTGATTCCTTTATACAGCTTGTGGAAATCATGTTTTCTATATCGGCCTTAACTATTCTGCCTCCAGGTCCACTTCCCCTTATGCTCGAAAGATCTATTCCTTTTTGGTTCGCGATTCTTTTTGCTAATGGAGAAGCTTTTATATTTTGTATTTGTATATCTTGGATATTAGATTCTTGTGCTTTTTCTGTTGGTTCTTCAATTGTTATATCTTTATTAGAAGCCGTAAAACTTTCTTGTGATGTGTTTATATTTTTTAATATATTAGATATGTCTTCATCCGTGTCTTTCTTTTGGCGAATAATTGCAATAGGAGTTTTTACTGCAACATCCTTCGATCCTTCACTGATAATTATTTTTGCAAGTGTTCCCTTATACACAGATTCGACATCCATAGTTGCCTTATCTGTTTCTATCTCGGCAATAATATCTCCCACCTCTATTGTATCACCCTCATTTTTCTTCCATGATACTAAGTTGCCCTTTTCCATCGTTGGACTAAGCGCTGGCATCTCTAAAATTATTGGCATACGACTTTTTGTCTTTAACAAAAATCAACAATACGATACGTCATGTTAATTCTATATGATTTAACCATTTTTTTCTACTTAAACTATTTGTTGTTGATGTAGACATAAAAATATTGACGGTTGCTAATACCAAAAAACAAACATATTTTCAACAAATAATTTGCATGTCATAAAATTTATTTATAAATATTCTTTGAATTTTGTTTATCGTATTGATAATACGCACTCATAAAATATACAATTTTGATAAGAATATTTGAAATTAGGCAATATCTATGAAAAAGTTTTTTACATTATTTGGCATTATAACTATGTCAGCACTAGCAGGCGAAAATCTTTCACTTAACCTTAACGTACCAGAAAAGATACACTACGATACAGAGGATATTCCTCAAAAAGAAACAAGATTTTTCCAAAATACAACGGTGCAAAAGAATTACCCATATTATAAAGAAAGCTACGTAAATAAAAGACAACAAAAGAGTAAATTCAATAAAAAACATGGAAAAGATACATCGCATATACAAAGGAGATATGACTATAAGTCAAAAAAATAATAATCTTGAAAACCGAGTTTATTGCTCGGTTATTCAAATGTTATGCTTACATTTTTTATCGAAAAATATCATTTTGTGTGGATACACTAACTATACTAAATCCTTTTTTCTATAGCACATATAACTTTATGCAAGTATAACATGCATCAATTGAAGGCAATATTTAGGCAGACTGCTATTACACCCCCACAGCCAACAATCACCCCACTCACAAAAAGAAAGCCTATAGATAGGCTTTCTCTTACTTAAACACTACCTCCTTTATTAATAACCTTAATACCTATAGGTTTAGAAGATCTATAAGATCCTCCTGGATGTATAGTAATACTACCCTTACCTTTAACAGGAGTATTGAATATAACTCTACCAT
>JAFUQI010000068.1 GCA_017481035.1 Alphaproteobacteria bacterium
ATCTTTATCAATAGTTACTGGTTTATTAGCTATCCAATGTTTATTATTAAACACATATGTTTTACCATCTAACCAATAGTTATAACCTGTTTCTGTAGGAACAGATGGTGTACTACCTATAGTTATATCACTATCTACTTTTATAGTAGATGCATATAAAGACATACAGCTTATAGCACTTATACATAATAATGATTTCTTAATGTTAAACATCTTACTTAACTCATTTTGTATAAAACTGTTATTAATAAACATTATAGCATACAATAATTAAGATAACAATGTAAATGATATGTATAATGAGTAATGTAATAATTGCAACAACATGGCAATATAAACCTTTTTGAAAATATGTATGTGTTGATCATTTCGTTATTTCATAAAAAAACTGGATAGCAATGCGAATGTTTGATAAAATTAACGTAGTATGTATTCTTAAATTATCATATATAAACGTGGCTTTAGATTCAAGGTTGGAAAAGTTCAAAGAAAAAATGGATATGTCAATTGAGGCATTTTCAAAGGAATTAACTGGAATAAGAGCAGGAAGAGCGACGACTGCCTTACTTGAACCAATTAAGGTTGATGCATATGGATCACAGATGCCTTTAAATCAAGTTGGAACAATTTCTGCTCCAGACGCAAGACTGTTAGCAGTTAATATTTGGGATAAAGGTTTGGTAAAGGCTGTAGAAAAAGCAATTAGAGAATGTGGCGCTAACTTAAACCCTATGATAGATGGACAAACAGTTAAAGTTCCCATACCTCCACTTTCAGATGAACGTAGACAAGAGTTATCAAGATTAGCTGCAAAGTATGCAGAAGCAGCAAAGGTTGCTATTCGCAATATTAGGAGGGATGCAAATGAATTTGTGAAAACTTTAGAAAAAAACAATGAAATTGGAGAAGATGAGTCACACAAGTTAGCGGATGCCGCACAGAATCTAACAAACGATGCATCAAAAAAAATTGATGAGCTACTTGCAAAGAAGCAAAAAGATATAACACAAATTTAAAATGCGCAAGTTATACCATTATCCTCTTAATGCTGAATCTCGAGCAATAAGGATTATCCTTGCTGAAAAGCATTTGGATTATGAGCTGATTTATGAGGTTCCATGGGAACCAACTGATGCTTTGTTTGAATATAGTCCAACTGGCTTATTGCCTGTATTCATCGATTTAAATGGAACAGCTATATATGGAGCTTCTTCCATTAGAGAATACTTAGATGAAGCTTATCCAGAAACAAAGTTGATTCCTGGAGACGTAGAACAAAAAGCAGAAGCAAGAAAAATAGCAGATTGGTTTTGCACTGAATTTTCTTTAAATGTATATAGCCTAATCATAGATGAAAAGATATATAAGAGGTTTTCTAGAACGCAAAGCAAAACACCAAACCCAGACAATATTCGGACGGCTTTGTCGAACTTTTCTCTGCATATGGAATATATCTCTTGGCTTGCTGAACGAAGAAATTGGTTAGCTGGCAAACAGTTTTCAATTGCGGATATTTATGCTGCTTCGTACATATCCGTTATGGATTACCTTGATTGTATATCGTGGAACAAACACGAATTAGCTAAAGAATGGTATGCAAAAATAAAATCAAGACCAAGCTTTAGAAAGATACTTCAGGACAAGGTATCGCAAATTTCTCCAGCTAAAGATTATGCTAATTTAGATTTTTGAGGTAAGTATGTTAAACTTAATTATAATGAACGATATGGAATGTATATTCAATGGCGATGCAAATCAAGTTAAAGTGACAACATCAGACGGTCCCTTGATTATTCTAAAGAATCATGCTCCATATATGGCTAAGTTATCAGGAACAATAGAGTATACAGATAGCTATGGCAAAACAATAAATACAAAAGCGGATGGCGGAATCATATATACCAATGGAAATAAATGCGTAATAATAATGGATTAGTATATCTGTTTGCAAAATTACAAATCACTTATATAAAACCAGTGGCAGAGTGGCAGTGCCACTCTTTAAATCAATATACACCTTATGTAAAGTAATACATATTACTAACACTCATCTACATATTCATATTAATTATCTAGAGATGTTTGCCAGCTAAACTTAACATTATTCTTATTTTCACCAAATGTAAATCCTGTTGTTTCTTGTATTGCTTTAAATAATGCATCTTTATTATTGTTGTCTATATCTTTTATATATTCACAACCTTTAGGTATAACTATATTAACAGGATTATCTTTAGTACCACTTAGTGTTATAGGTTTAAATGTATTCCCAGTACTACCTATCTTATTGTTATCTCCTAATATACTCTTAGGTAGTATAAAGGTAGATCCTCCTTTTAGAGTAAATGTATCATCCTCATTATACCATTCAGATAGATCTGTTATATTAGATATATCTATAGTTCCTTTATTAGATAGAGTACTATTATCACTGATCACTATATAACTACTATCTTTAAATGTAATAGTTCCTTTATTATTTAATGTAGCACGCCAATATAATCCTAAGTATCCTTTATTAACATTTATAGTGCCATTATTATTACTATCACGTATAGGATTTCTTGTAGTAGTATCATAATAGTCTATATCTAATGTAGCATAGTTATCTATTGTAACATTACCATTGTTAGTAAATGTTTTCAAACAGTATAATGCATAATAATACATATCAGCACAGTCTGTTGTTAACTTTAATGTATAATCTTTATCAATAGTTACTGTTTTGTAAGCTACCCAACCTATATTATTGTTACTACTTTTTGTATTAAACACATATGTTTTACCATCTAACCAATAGTTATAATCTGTATTAGTTAGACCTGTTGCTACCTTAGTATTACTACCTTTATAGTTACCTATAGCTATAGGATTTTCTACTTGTATAATAGATGCATATAAAGACATACAGCTTATAGCACTTATACATAATAATGACTTCTTAATTTTAAACATTTCGCTTACCTCCTTTTGTATTAAACTTTTATTAATAAATATTATAGCGTACAATAATTAAGATAGCAATGTAAATGATATGTATAATGAGTAGTGAATATACTATCAGAAATGATATGGGGTTGCACTGTTATCAAGCCACCGGTTCCACTTGCGTGGAAAGGTGGATTTGAATGTAGAATCATTTATTCTCTGTAAGTTGATCTTTTGGTTGTTCTGTGCTGGGTTTCTTGTATTTTTCAACGATTGCATTAGTTGCAGATATAAGTTGGGCGAATGTTTTTTCGTCGCTTTGGTTATCAAAAGCATCTGCCTGTGCATGGCCAGCATATCGTTCGAGATAACTTATCGATATATCCTTGTTCATATCCCAGTTGTGAAGAGCATAAGCCATGCTTGCTATTGAACCTGGATCTTCATCAGCTATCACTTTTAAGAAAGCGCCTATAGCTTCAGCATCTTCGTTATCTGCCCATTTTTGGACCGATTTGCTTTCTTCAATGTTTTGCAGAGCTCCCAGCAAAGCTGTCGGATTAACATGAGTTGCTCCCCCCAAACTCCCAGGAACATATCGTACTACCAACTCTTCAAGAGCTGCCTTGGGCTGAATACCTGCTATTGATGCTGGTGATTTTGCGATGAGTTCTAAAACTTCAAAGTGCATTTTTGAGATGTCGATTTTTTCTGAATCTACAGCAACTTGTTCTCCAGCTCTTTTTTCAAGTTCTGTTGCAGCATCTGTTGGAGAAATTTTAGCAACAGTTTTGTCTCCAGATGCAATTGCTCTCAGTATTTCAGAGTGCATAGATGCAGCTACATTTTCTTGAGTGCCTGTGCTCTGTTCTTCTCTGATAGATTTTACGATTGGTTCAGCCGTTTGTTCTTGCGTATTTTCTGTTTTTTTTGAATTCATAAAGAAAGCTATTCCTCCGACTGCAGCAATTAGTGCGACGGATAATAATCCTTTTTTCGACATATTGTTTTGTTCCATATATCCCAATTCTGTTTATATGTTACATCCAAAAGATTAAAAATTTATTAATTTCGTAAAAAAATTAATTTTTATGTTTTTTTTGTGGGCTTACATATTTTTCATAAAAGTTTATCTTGACTGGTATGCATGCAAATTTGTTAGCCTGAAATTAGATGAGGATAATGATGTAATAAAATGGTAAAAAGATTTTTTGTAGGTATGTTGCTTATAGGATCTTGCCTATGTTCAGAACCTGCATTGAATACAAAAGGTTTTGACGTATGCGGAATGTATGCAGGAGAGGTAGAGGATATAGACTATAAGATAGAACTTGCTAAAAAATTGGGACTTAACGCTCTGGTTATAAATGTTAAAAATGATAATGGAATTTTAAACATAGACTTAGATGACAAACAGTGCCAAGGCGACAAGAACAAACTGATGAAAGAAGTGCTTAAAAAGTGTCGAGAAAATGGGATTTATACTATCGCAAGAGTTGTTTGTTTTGCGGATAATGTGGCCCCTGTAAAGGATCCTGATATGGCTATTAAAGAAAGAGATGAAACTCTTTTTGTCTGTAATAATTCTTTGTGGCTTAATCCGTATTCATTCAATACGCTAAACTTTATTACAAATATTGTAACAGCTTCTGCTAAAATTGGATTCGACGAAGTGCGACTTGATTTTTTGAGGTTTACAGAACAAGTAAAAAGACTTGCAAAAACAAATATTTCTCTTTATGAAGCAATTGAAAATAAGGCAGATGTAATAGAAAGGTATCTCAATATTTTGCAATCAAAGCTAAAAAGATTTGGAACCGTGTTATCACTAGATGTTATCGCCGGAATTATTCCTGGAGCATTAATAAAAGAAGGGATCACTGAGCTTGGACAAAACTATAAATCAATAGCAAGAAAAATTAATTATGTGTGCCCAATGGTTTACCCATCTCACTGGCATAATGGAGCGCTTGGAGTCAGTTATCCAGATCTAGATCCTTATACGATTGTCAAAAGAGCGATTTCATGCTCTAACAACGCGTTAAAGAAAAACTATCGCAAGGTTTCTCCGTGGATACAAGGGTTTACAGCGAATTGGCTTCCAAAAGGTCAGTATAGGAAATATGGAAGACAAGAGATTCAAGATCAAATAGATGCGCTTAGAGATTGTGGTATAAAAAGCTTTTGTATTTGGAATATGTCACTTAATTACGATGATGTACTATCGAATACTGGGGGGGGGGGGGCAGTAAAATTTTGGCGAATACTTGATTCAGCACAGTTTAAAATGTATCTATGATTGTAAATGTTGTTTTCATTTTTTTATGTGAGGATAGTGATTTATTAGTTGCTAAGCAGGACTTTATGCGATTTAGTAAAATTTGCTTTTCTGCTTTGGAAAAACTTGACATAGTGTCTTGGTGCTTGTATACTAGCCTTAGTTGCGCTCTTAGCTCAGCTGGATAGAGCAACAGCCTTCTAAGCTGTGGGTCGGGAGTTCGAATCTTCCAGGGCGCGCCAATTATGTCGTTCGGCATTATTTGTTCTACAGTTTATCAAAAAGACTGTTGTATTTGCTTTGACATTTATTTTTCGCTAAGTTACCATTTAATTATAAGGATGTTTTATTGTTAGTGAATTATGAAAAAAGCTATATGTCTAATAATAGCTCAATGTTTGTTAATAACTTGTGCAGAGTCTAAGGTTTGGATTGGCTGTAACCTTGGTATCGATATTAACAAATTTAAAGGAACAGAATTGATTGCAATAAGTAAGGTTCAAAAATCCAAGAACAAAAACAGCATTATTTCTGAGATTGAAGTAGACTTAGATTATAATTTACATAAAAATTGGTATCTCGGTGGAGGGCTTTCCGTAGGACTGCCTATAACTGGCAGAAATGTTGACAAAAGCCTTATTGGCGCATTCGGATTTTATATAACTCAGAGATTTTATTACTCTATTAAACCATATGTTGAATATAAGTTTAATAACAGTTGGTCAATATATGGTGTTGCAGGATTTTCAAGAAGTTACATCAGAACAACATCTAACAAACTTATAAAAAAGAAAAATTATAATATATTTAGACTGGATCCTGGGATTGGATTTAAGTATTTTGTTTCAGATAAAGTATCAATAGGGTGTGAGATGAATTATCACGCCAAGAAACAAATCATGAATACTGGTAAAAGCTTGGGAGCAACGAACATAACAGCAGATCATTCTGCATACTCTACGAAACTTTGCTTAAGGTTTGCTTTATGATACATAATATACAATACTTTGTATAATTAAGGTTTTCTATTGATAACGTGCCTCTTTTTTCGTAAGATAGGATTAGATTAGTATGCAGATAAATTGTGTTTTTCAATTCTATCTGCAGATCATTTTTTTTGGAGAATAATTTTATGAGTAAAGAAGGTAGTGTAACACCTGAAGAGTTTACAGGATGGCGAAAAATACTTTGGCCAATCCACAACTTTGAGCTAAAGAAATTTTTGCCAACTGGCTTGATGATGCTATGCATCTTGTTTATTTACACACTTGTTCGCGACTTAAAAGACACGCTAATGGTCAGTAAGGCTGTTTGTGGTGGAGCTGAAACACTTGGATTCTTAAAGTTATATGGCGTTACTCCATCAGCTATAATCTTTATGATATTGTTCGTGAAGCTAGCCAATATATTTGAACGCGAAAAACTATTCTATGTTATCGTAACGTTTTTCCTTGCATTCTTTGTTACGTTTGGTTTTGTCCTGTATCCATTGAGGGATGTTCTTCATATGTCAGAAGAGACGATCATCTCATTACAACAAAGCATACCAACACTTCACTGGGTATGGCCTGTTGTTGGAAACTGGAGCTTTTCCTTGTTTTATATCCTAGCTGAACTTTGGGGTAGCGTTGTTTTGTCAGCTCTTTTCTGGCAGTTTGCAAACGAAATCACAAAAGTTCATGAGTCAAAAAGATTCTATGCATTGTTTGGTATGATTGGAAACGTTGGACTTTTGGCTTCAGGTTCTGTAATTATCTTTTGTGCAAACCTGGCAAAGCAAACTGCAGCAGTCGATGCATCAAGCGATACATTTGGAACCAACTTGTTCTATCAAATGGCAGCGGTTCTTTTCTTTGGAGCATTGTTGCTAGGAATCTATCGTTGGATGAATAAGAATGTTTTGACAGATCCAAAGCTATATACACCTGGAGAAGGAACAAAGAAAAAATCAAAGCCAAAATTAGGTATGGCAGAAAGCTTTAAATATATAATGACATCACCATATCTATTGATGATAGCAGTCTTAGTTCTTGCCTACGGTATTTCAATCAACCTCGTTGAGGCAGTCTGGAAAGGTCAGCTTAAAGAATTCTGCCCTGATTCAAACGACTACAACGCATGGATGGGACGACTTTCACTCACTACCGGATCAGTTACTATTCTTTCGGCAGTAGCTGCACAGAACGTTTTCCGTAAGTTTTCATGGAAAGTTGCTGCGATGATTACTCCAATCATTCTATTCGTAACAAGCGCATTGTTCTATGGATTTATCATGTATAGAAACGGAGTTGGTGCAGATGCTCAATTAATGGGGTTCTCGGTCTTGTTCCTAGCAGTTCTCGTTGGCTTCATCCAAAACTCACTCAGCAAGGGAACAAAATATACGCTCTTTGACTCAACAAAACAAATGGCATATATCCCCTTAGATCCAGAATTAAAAGTAAAAGGTCAGGCAGCAGTAGAAATCCTTGCAGGCCGTGGCGGAAAATCAGGTGGAGCATTCATTCAATCGACGCTTCTAATGATTGTTGGTGGTGGAGCTAAACTTTCAAGCCTAGTTGATATACTTGGCACCATCGTTATGATCGTCGTTATATTCTGGATGATTTCAGTTGCAGGTTTGAGCAAGAAGTTCGAAGCACTTACAGCAGAAAAAGCAGCAGCAGAAAAAGAATCAAAATAATCAACAGAGACCGGCACTACGCCGGTCGTTTTATTATTCTATAATCTTTTATAACTTGACATGTATGTTCGTATCCAAATAATGCGTTGATGTATTTTTATTTGATAAGAATGTTTTTTACCTTTCGTGTATTTATACTAATATAATTACAGAAAGTCTTGTATTTTTTCTCCTTGAGAAAGGTTTTAAATTAATGTAATATCTAAAAAACGATTTTGTTTTGCCTATTTTATGTCAATTACGTGTTACTTATTGTCTCCTCGTGGGTTTTGTTCAGGTGTAACTAGAGCAGCTAATATGGCAGAACAAGTGTTAAGACTTTATAAAACTGTTTATAGCATCGAAGACGTTATTCATAACAAAGTGTTTGTTGATAGTCTTTGTTCTCAAGGATTTGTAAAGGTTGAATCTATAGACGACATTCCAGATGGTTCTGCAATAATGTTTTCTGCTCATGGAGTTTCTCCTCGCATGTTGAATATAGCAGAGGACAAAGGTTTAACTATAATTGACGGAACTTGCCCAATTGTAAAGAGTATTCAGCAAGGTTTTGTTAAGGCAATAGAATCAGGATCAAAAGCTATAATTATAGGCAATAGAAGTCATGCAGAGATAATAGCCTTACTTGGTTATGCTAGAGACTCTGAGGTATATGTAGTGTATAACGAAATGGATATAGATATGCTCCCGAGCTTTGATAACCTTGAAGTTACTTACTTTACGCAAACAACTCTAGATTGTGATTATGCCAAAAAGATCATTGATAAGTTAAAAGAAAAGATACCTCACATAAAATCGACTTCCCAGGATAATATTTGCACTGCTACAAAAATGAGGCAGGATGCTGTAAAAAAAATGGCAGGCGACGTTGATTTGGTAATTATAGTTGGCTCTTCATATTCATCAAATGCAAAGCGTCTATGTGAAGTGGCAGAGTCTGCTGGAGCGAAAAAGGTTATACGAATTGACTCAAAGAATGAATTAAATGATTCTGATTTTAATGGTATTACTTCGTTGGCAATATCATCGGCCGCTTCAACTCCAGAATCAATAGTTCAAGATCTTGTTGCATTTATTGAATCAAAATACGATCTTGATATAAAAGATTTCGCAGATACAAAAAATGACAACTGATCAAATAACAACACAATTGACCCCAATGATGCAGCAATATGCATCAGTTAAGAAAGATTTTCAGGATGCTCTGGTTTTTTATAGACTTGGCGACTTTTATGAATTATTTGGGCCAGATGCAGAAATAGCTTCAAAGGAACTTGGCCTTGTTTTAACGAAACGTCACGACTTTCCTATGTGTGGAATCCCGTGGCACGCCTCAGAAATGTATATATCAAAGCTTGTTAAAAATGGACACAGAATAGCAATTTGCGAACAGCTCGAGACCCCTGAAGAAGCTAAAAAACGAGGTGGATATAAGGCTACAGTCAAACGTGAGGTGACGAGGGTCATTACTCAAGGAACGATCATTGAGCAATCAATGCTACCTGAGAAGTCAAATAACTTTTTAATGTCTATAGCAATATCTCAAAACGACACTGCTATAGCTTATGCAGATATATCAACTGGTAGGTTTTATATTGAAGAAATTAAGGATTCTGACCTATCTGCAGCAATAACGAAAGTAGCTCCGAAAGAAATAATATGTCCAGATAGCCTTCTTACAAAAAAGTTTATTTTGGATAGTCTTGGTGCTTATAAATCGATAATACGTCCATTACCTAGAGCAAGGTTTATGAATAATACAGCTGAATCAAGACTTGCAAAGTTTTTTGGTGTAAAGTTTATTGATGCATTTGGCAAGCTTTCAAAAGCGCTAATAGAAGCATCTGCAGCTATAGTTGAGTATCTAAACGATGTTTACAAAAGTGACTCTATAAATCTTTCATACCCAAAGCTTATCAAAAGTTCAAGCTATATGAATCTTGATAACTTTACACGAAAAAGTTTAGAGTTATCACAGACTCAAGAAGGCTCAAAGCAATGGTCTTTATTTAACACAATTGATCGCACAGAGACTTCGCAAGGTGGTCGCATGCTAGCTCGTTGGCTCATGGAACCTTTGATTAATATCGAAAAGATAAATAAACGGTTGGATTATGTTGAATTTTTCTTTAATGATCGTGAGTCTCTTCATATCGTTAAACATATTCTTTCAAATTTTCCAGATCTAGAACGGTCTTTATCTCGTATTCTTTTAAATAAAGCAGGCCCAAGGGACCTTAGATGTATAGCAGTTGGGTTGAGACAAGCAACTGAGTTATCGCAGTTTGTAAGGCAATATAATTTACTTAAAGTTTTACCTTTAACGTTTGATGGTATGCAAGATGTTTTATCTACATTGGATTGCTCAATTGTTGAATCACCACCAATGCTCGCGCGTGATGGTGGCTTTATTAGAGATGGATATGACGAAGAGCTAGACGAATATCGCAATATTCTAACGAATGGCGAAGAGATAATTCAAGACCTTCAAAAGAAATATATTAGTTTAACAGGTATTCCAAATCTTAAAATTAAAAGCAATTCAGTAATAGGCTATTTTATAGAGGTTACACCTAATCTTGCTTCAAAGATTCCATATTCATTTACTCATCGTCAGTCAATGGCCAACGCAATTAGGTATACATCTGAGGAGCTTATAGATACAGCGAATAAGATATATTCTTCGGAATCAAACGCAAAGCGAAGAGAGCTTCAAATACTTGAAGATCTTATAAAGAAGATATCAACAGTTAGTGATGATATTAGAACTATATCTGAAAGCATATCGTTTCTAGATGTGACGACATCTTTCGCAAAATTGGCTATAGATAATAATTATGTTAGACCAATTATAACTGATGATAAAACGCTGCATATAGTCAAAGGAAGGCATCCTGTTGTTGAGGAAGCCCTTAAAAAAGATGGAGAAAATTTTGTAGATAATGATTGCATAGTATCAGAAGAGTCACTTATGTCTATTCTCACAGGACCAAATATGGGAGGGAAAAGTACATATCTTCGACAGAATGCGCTCATTATAATCATGGCTCAAATAGGATCATTCGTACCTGCAGAATCTGCAACTATTGGAGTAGTAGATAAAATATTTAGCAGAGTAGGTGCATCAGACGATATATCATCAGGTAGGTCTACATTTATGGTCGAAATGATTGAGACTGCTACAATTTTACAAAATGCAACAGATAGATCTTTTGTTATACTAGACGAAATCGGAAGAGGAACTTCGACATATGATGGCATGGCTATTGCTTGGGCGACAGCAGAGGAAATAGCAAACAAAATCAAAGCTCGAACAATTTTTGCCACTCATTATCATGAGCTGGTTAATCTTCGCGAAACTATTCAAAGTTTAAATTTTCTAACGGTTGACGTAAAGGAATTGAACAATCAAATCGTTTTCCTTCACAAGGTGACTAAAGGATATACAAATAAATCATATGGGTTAAATGTAGCGGCACTTGCTGGCTTTCCACAACGTGTTTTAGATCGTGCAAAAGAAGTTCAAAATAAGTATTCTGGCTTTATTGATAAGTAGGTTTGTATACTATATATTAACGACGTTATTTTTAATACCCACAAATCATACTATCTTACATATAAAAATAAAAAATAAGCAACTCTATTTCAATCAGGTATAACTTTATGCTATAATATTAATAGAAGATACATTATAAAGAAAAATAAAATGTTAGTTAAAATTAAGAAATCATTATTATGTATAAGTGCTATAAGCTGTATGTCTTTATATGCAAACGAAATAGAAATAATAGTATATTATACTCCTATAACTATAGGTAGTACACCATCTGTTCCTACAAAAACAAATTATAACTATTGGTCAGATACTAAAACATATGTGTTTAATAGTAACACAGATAAACGTCTGATAGCTAATAATACTGTAACTATTAATAAAGATTATATATTAACGTTAATAACAGACTATAAATATACTCTTAGTTGTTATAATACTGTATTATGCTGTAATAAAACATTTACTAACAATGGTAAGGTTATAATAAAATATAATGCTTACTTAGATATAGACTATAATAATAAGACTAATATAGATGCTAGTAATAATTATGGTACTATAGATATTATTAATGGAACATTAGGATTACACAATAGTGCTACATTAAATAATACAGGAACTATAACATTAAAAGATAGTAGTGTTATAGATATCGATAGTAGTAGCACTCTAACTAATACAGGTACTATAGATATATCTAATATAACAAATCTATCTTATTGGTATAATGAAGGTACATTTAAACTAGAAGGAGGATCTACCTTTATACTACCTAAGAGTATATTAGA
>JAFUQI010000002.1 GCA_017481035.1 Alphaproteobacteria bacterium
ATACTTCTCCTATATTGCCCCCCCCAGTATAGCTAAGTATAATAATACTTTATATTTATTAATTATTTTAAACATATCTATGTCCTCATAAAAATATTCTTATATACATATGATAACAGATAAAAGTTAACAGAAGGTTAATGGATGAGATTTTCGTTAGATATGTGTTTAATGCCATTTTATTAAGCTTAGTTTTAGGATAGACTTTTAGATTTGAATTTCATATCATATAAGCAGGAGGATGCATTAATAGTGGTAATGAAATATATATTTTTAGTAATTGCGTTCGTTATCTGTGTAATAAATATTGCAAAATGTGATCAGATAAATACAGAAGCAGATGAAGTACAGATTGAAAACGGTTCATATATTCTAAGTGGCAATGCAAAAGTTACAGAAGGAGAAAAAACATTTACAGCAGATAAAATAAAAACGATTCCCGATGGTGAAACACAAAAAATAATCGCAACAGGCAATGTTCAATATACAGAACCAAATATTACAATTACGTCAAACCAATGCATCAGCAAAAACGATATTATAGAATTTTCTGGTAATGCTATTTTAAATAAAAAGGACCTAGGAGAATCAAAATCAGATAAAATTATATATAACACAAAAGATAAAAAAGTAAGAATCGAAATGAATGGCGATAGCATCGAAAAAGTTAAATTAAATTTAAACGAAAAAAGTAAATGATGTTTTGTAAAGGCAAAATTAAAAAATGATATTAAAGGCAGAAGGCATATCAAAATCTTACAAGGGAAGAGTGATTATAAATGATATAAATTTAACTTTTAAAGTGAAAGAGATATCTGGCATACTCGGACCAAATGGAGCAGGAAAAACAACGTTATTCTCCATATTAGCAGGAATTGTAATACCAGACTCAGGAAACGTTTATATAAACGACAAGAATATAACAAAATACAAAATTTATCAAAGATCACGAAAAGGAATTGTCTATCTTCCTCAAGATTCATCTATATTCAGAGGGCTAAATGTTGAAGACAACATAAAGGCTATTTTAGAAATATCAAAACAAAAAAATAAAATTGATGATCAATTAAACGAATTACTTGAACGTTTCGCGATAACGCATATTAGAAAATCAAGAGCTCAGTCTTTATCGGGCGGTGAGCGAAGAAAAGTAGAGATAGCAAGAGCAATTGCGACAAATCCAAAGTTTCTTTTGCTAGACGAACCATTCGCAGGAATTGACCCTATATCAATCAACGAAATAACAAATATCATAAACGGTTTAAAAAACAGTGGGCTTGGAATAATAATAACTGACCACAATGCCAGGGAAACACTTAAAATAATCGACAAAGGATATATAGTTGCAAACGGAAAAATATTAGCAGAAGGGTCAGCGAACGAAATATTGGAAAGTGAACTCACTAAAAAGTTATATTTAGGATCAACGTTTAAGCTATAAACTTTAATTAGATTTGTAAAAAGAGAACATTCGGCAGAATAGCAACAGCACATATAACTTTATGTAAGTATAATATGTATTAGTATAATGTTTAAGCTTGTGCACCGCTTATTATCAAGACAACAACATATTAAAATCGAAATAACTACGTGTTTTTAAAAGGTAATAGGTAGCCTTGTTAAGGTAGATTTTTTGTGCGTTGATTTTGACGTTATGTCTTACTGAGTCTGGGTAAGTTTGTTTGCTATGGATTTTTGTTAGCTTTTATCCTACATATATCTGGGCAGAATATTGCTTCTTTTATCTTCTTTTGTATATGGTTAATAATGTCTGGGTTTATTAGTGTGTGTGTATCTGAAGAGTTTATTGGTTCGTTTTTATAAATTTTTGTTAATAGTTTGCGATTGATTTTGCCTGATCTGTTTTTTGGTAATTCGTTTACGAATAGCACATAGTCTGGCTTTGCAATTGGTCCTATGTTTTTACGTGTGTTGTTGAGTATTTGTTGAACTGTTTGTTGTTCTTCAATGTGTTGTTTTGCAACTACAAATGCGAATGCTGTTTGTCCTTTGAGTTCATGAGGTATACCTATAACCGCGGATTCTATAACGTTATCTGTTAGATTGATCGCTGACTCGAATTCAGCAGTTCCTAATCGATGACCTGATATGTTTATAACGTCATCTAATCTACCGGTTATTTTGATGTGTCCGTGTTCATCATAATATGATCCATCTCCTGTTGAATATTCTTTATTTTTAAATTGTATGTTTTTGCACATTCCAGGCCATTTGGATTTTATTTTGAGCATACCTTGGTTGTTCGGTTCTTCGATCGGTTTGCCATTTTGGTCTTCTATTGTTATATCAATTCCGAAAAATGGAAGTCCCGCTCTTGTTTTGTTTTGTTCGAGGTTTAGTAGTGGAGAAATCATTATGCCGCCTGTTTCTGTTTGCCACCATGTGTTCATGATTGGACATCTTTGTTTTCCTATTTTGTTAAACATCCAATTCCATGCTGATTCATTTAGTGGCTCGCCTACTGACCCGAGTATCCTAAGAGATGATATGTCGTGTTGTTTTATAAGTTTTTCGTCGAACATTTGGAGAGATCTGATGGCTGTTGGGGCAGTGTAAAAAATTGTAACCTTTTCTTTTTCGATTATATCCCAGTACCTGTCAGCTTCAGGGTATGTAGGGCTACCACTAAATATAACTGTTGTTAAACCATGAAAGAGTGGCGCGTATGTTATATAACTGTGTCCGGTTATCCACCCTATATCTGATGTGCAGAAATAGATATCATTTGGTTTTATGTCGAAGATATATTTGAATGTTGTCGCTGCATATATTAAATATGGTATGGCTGTGTGTGTGATTTTTTTTGGTGTGCCTGTTGAACCTGATGTATATATATGGAAGAGCTCGTCTTGATCGGTTTGATATGTTATTTGATCGTTTGTGTCATCGACCTTTGTTTTGAGTTCGTCTAGGTTTAGTATTGGAATTTGAAGACTTTTGGTTGCCTTTTGGACTTGCTCTATTAAGTTAATTGTTCTACCACCTCTTTTTTGTTGTGTAACTGTTATTATTATTTTTGCATTTGAATGCTTTAATCTTTGTGATAATGCTTCGTGTGAAAAACCTGCGAAAACTACCATATGTATTGCGCATATACGTGAACATGCTAGCATTGATGCAATTGCATCTGGCAGCATTGGCATATAAATACCTACTACGTCTCCTTTTTTGATATCGTGTTGTTTTAGTGCTGTAGCTATCTGAATGATTCTGTTTTTGAGATCTTGATAACTTGTTTGTGTTCTTTCGCAGTATTCGTCGCCGTGCCATATGATCGCTGGTTTGTCTTGGTTGCTTTGTGCATGTCTGTCAACACAGTTATAACAAACGCTTGCTATTCCGTCCTTGAACCAGGTGTTGTTATCTAAAATTTTGGTTGGTTTTTGAATCCACGTTATATCTTTTATTTGTTCCATCCAAAAAGCTTCTTGGTTTTTTTTAATGTCGTTATATAGCTGTTTATATAAATCAATGTTACCCCATGCGTTATGAGAGTTTAATTGCATTAAATTTTGTATTCTATGTTTTTTACACGTGAAAGAATAGCACATCGTTGTGACGTTGGTTTGTTACAAAATGTACCATTTTTGATTTATGGCTGGGAGACCTGGATTCGAACCAAGGTTGACCGGTCCAGAGCCGGTAGTTCTACCGCTAAACTATCTCCCAATCATTCTTATGATATCATAAGTCTGAAATTTACGCAACGACCAACTATATATATTTCAAAAAAAGTTTATGTTGCTATTATTACATCACTCATTACACATATCATTTACATTGCTATCTTAATTATTGTATGCTATAATATTTATCAATAAAAGTTTTATACAAAATGAGTTAAGTAAGATGTTTAACATTAAGAAATCATTATTATGTATAATCGCTATAAGCTGTATGTCTTTATATGCATCTTTTATAACAGTAAACATTCCTATAACTATAGGTAGTACACCATCTGTTCCTACAAAAACAGATTATAACTATTGGTCTACAGAAGCAGAAGAAGATAATACATATGTGTTTAATAGAGATAAAGGTAAGAATGATAAACATTGGATACCTAAGAATACAGTAACTGTTGATAATGATTATACATTAAAGTTAACAACAAACTATACTGATAGGTATTATTGTGTATTAGACTGTTATAATATATTTACTAACAATGGTAATGTTATAATAGACAAATATGGTATATTAGCTATAAAATATAATAAGCCTATAGGCAATAGTAATAATAATGGTGCTATAGATATTATTAATGGAGGCTTAGCAGTATATGATAAAGCTAAATTAAATAATACAGGAACTAT
>JAFUQI010000069.1 GCA_017481035.1 Alphaproteobacteria bacterium
GAATATTTTTATAAGGATATAGATATGTCTAAAACAACTAAATATAAAGTATTATTATACTTAGCTATACTGTGGGAGGGCAATATAGGAGAAGTATATAGTGAAGACGATTATCTAACAGTAGATAGTGATATAACTATAGGTAACTATGTAGATAGTGATACTAAGGTAGTAACAGGTCTAACTAATACACCTAATTATAACTATTGGTCTACAGAAGAAGATAATACATATGTGTTTAATAGAGGTAGTAATAACGATGATATATATTGGAAAACTACTACAGTAACTATTGATGAAGATTATACATTAAAGTTAATAACAAACTATACTAATGGTTATTATTATGTATTATACTGTGATAATACATTTACTAACAATGGTAATGTTATAATAGATAACTATGGTGGATTAGCTATAGACTATAATAATAATACTACTATAGATACTAGTATTAATAATGGTACTATAAATATTAATAATGGAGAGTTAACATTATGTAATGGTGCTATATTAAATAATACAGGAACTATTACATTAACAGGTAGTAGTTTTATATATATCTATAATAGTACTCTATCTAATAAAGGAACTATAGATATATCTAATATAACAGATCTATCTAGATGGTATAATGATGGTACATTTACTCTAAAAGGAGGATCTACCTTTATACTACCTAAGAGTATATCTACTAATAAGATAGGTAGTACTGGGAATACATTTAAACCTATAACACTAAATGGTACTAATGATAATCCTGTTAATATAGTTATACCTAAAGGTTGTGAATATATAAAAGATACAGACAACAATAATAAATATGCATTATTTGAAGCAATAAAAGAAGAAACAGGATTTACATTTAATGGAAATAAGAATAATGTTAAGTTTAGTTGGCAAAAAGAAGATGTAAAAAAACAACAGAATCATCTATAGATAATGAATGTGAATATGTAGATGAGTGTTAGTAATATGTATTACTTTTACATAAAGTTATATGATTGATTTAAAGAGATGTACTGCCACCCAGCCACTGGTTCATTTCTCACGAAGTGAAGGTGGCTTATGTTAGTGATCGATACTATTTCGGTTATATATGTTGCGTCGTGACGTACGGCAAATTTTATACTTATTTTATGCGTGTTTGTTGTAAGTTTGACATATCAATAAACATGCTGTTCTTAGCGCTATTCTGCGCGTTGTGTTTAATGATGATAAAATGTTATAGGATGCTTCTTTTCATAAGCCGATCTCGAAAAATAGCGCTGGTAGATGCAGGCTTAATATGTAGCTAGTTTTGCTTGCCTTCTTCGTTTTAGATGCTACTAAATTTTTGAGTATTCTATAGTTTCCTGATGTAGTATAGCAATTATATCAAGGAAGATTATATATATAATGCTAGCTATTGTCTTTCGCATAAGCAGGCGGCGCCACGCGCCATTCCCGCCGCCTGCTATTAATGCCTGCCAATGCCTGTATTGTTGTTTTAACGCAATTGATAATATATCAGTATAACTACATATATTTTCAAAAAGGCTCAGGTTGCCATACTATGGCCATTATTACATCACTCCTTACTCACTATACATATCAGTCACATTGCTATCTTAATTATTGTATGCTATAATATCTATCAATAAAAGTTTTATACAAAATGAGTTAAGGAAGATGTTTAAAATTAAGAAATCATTATTATGTATAAGTGCTATAAGCTGTATGTCTTTATATGCATCTACTATAGCAGTTCCTATAAAAGTAAATAATCCTATAACTATAGGTAGTACACCATCTGTTCCTATAACTATAAGTAGTACACCATCTGTTCCTACAGAAACAGATTATAACTATTGGTTAGATAGTAATACATATGTGTTTAATAGTGATAGAGGTAAACGTCATATAGCTAATAAACCAGTAACTGTTGATAATGATTATACATTAAAGTTAACAACAAACTATACTGATAGATATTATTTTGTATTAGACTGTTATAATACATTTACTAACAATGGTAATGTTATAATAGACAAATGTGGTAGATTGGGTCTTAATAGTAATTATATTAGCAATAATAATGGTACTATAAATGTTGATAATGGATGCTTAAAATTATATAATGGTGCTATATTAAATAATAAAGGAACTATTACATTAACAGGTAGTAGTTATATATATATCGATAGTAATAGTACTCTAACTAATACAGGAACTATAGATATATCTAATATAACAGATCTATCTTATTGGTATAATAATTATGGTACATTTACTCTAGAAGGAGGATCTACCTTTATACTACCTAAGAGTATACTTACTAATAAGATAGGCAGTAGGTATGCATTTGATATAACACTAAATGGTACTAAAGATAATCCTGTTAATATAGTTATACCTAAAGATTGTGCATATATAACAGATATAGACATCAATAATAAAGAAGACTTATTTTATGCAATAAAAGCTGCAACAGGATTTATGTTTATGGAAATAATAATATAGAGTTTATCGTGCAAGAATAAGATGTAGAACAACCAACAGAAACACCTGATGATGAATGGGAAATACCATTTTTATGTGAAGCTTATTAATACATATTTATATTATTATATTTACGATATCTAAGCAGACAGTATTAGTTGCTATTACGGCTGTCTGCTTATATTCAATGCAGTAACAATAAGCTCTAACTATTCTGTTTTCGTTTTTAGATAGTCAAACTTTAGGTTTTCTTATGTTCTATGTGTTATCATGTAACATATTGAATATACTGAGAGCTCAAAGAATTGATATTTGATCAGATAGAAAATATTGCAGGACCTTTTTTTAAATCTAGGTTATCGCTTATCAAAAAATTATGCGGAAATAGACTTATTGATATATTGCTTCATATGCCGTCATATGTTGTCGAAAAGATATATACCAAAGAGGTTAACGATTCACATATCGGAAAAATAGTAATCACAAATATTAAAGTTGAATCTATAGAATTAGGAAACGATCGATCAAGAAAACCATCAAAAGTATATGTTAAAAATCACGAAAATATAATCGAGATAGCTTTGTTTAATTACAGAACGTCTTACGTTAAAACAGCATATCCTATCGGTAAATCAATGTTTATATGCGGAAAGTTAACAAAATCGTTTTCTGGTGCGTTCCAATTTATCAATCCAGAAAAACATACTTTTTCAACGATATTAAATGATGAAAAACAAATTTTTAATATATATCCATTAACAAATGGCATTACTCAAAATACTGTATATTCACTTGTAAAATCTGCCTTTAATGCTATATCTCAAAATCATTTCAACGAGTGGATTCCAATAGACATATTACAAAAATACGATTTTCCTAGTTTTAAAGAAGCTTTGCAAATAATTCACTTCCCTAAAGAAAAATACATCAATGAATTTGACATTCCGGCTCGAAGAAGGCTATGTTTTGATGAAATACTTTCTGAACAAATTTTAAATCATATTATGAATACAGCTCAAAACAACAGTCAAAAAATATATAACGAAAAACTACTAATTAAAAAGCTTTTAAAAATTTTACCATTTAAACTAACTAATGACCAAGTATCTGTTATCAAGGAAATATTAGCAGATATGAACTCTGAAAAACCAATGATGCGACTGCTTCAAGGAGATGTTGGGTCTGGAAAAACAATAGTAGCGATAATAAGCGCGTTGTACGCAGTCGAAAGTGGTTTTCAATGCGCTATTTTAGCGCCAACAGAAATACTTGCAAGGCAACATTTTTGCAATATAAAAGCTATGATAGAACCTTTAGGTGTTAACATTTGCATTTTAACAGCTTCAGAAAAAGCAAAACAAAAACGCGAGACATTAGCAAATATATATAACGGTGTAGCTCAAATCATTGTTGGGACTCATTCTGTTATAACTGATAACGTTGAATTTAACAAACTTGGACTTGTTATAATTGACGAGCAGCATAGATTCGGTGTTAACCAAAGATTACAACTAATTGACAAAGGCGCCTCACCTCATGTTTTAAGTATGACTGCAACACCAATACCAAGAACTATTGTTATGGCAACATACGGTGATATAAGCGTTTCAGAGATAAAGACAAAACCTCAAGGCAGAAAACCTATTATTACAACACCAATATCTATTTCTCGAATTAATGACTTAATAGAGTCTATTCGAAATATTATTAAAAAATCGCAAAAAGTATATTGGATTTGTCCATTAATAGAAGATAGCGAAAAATTGCGATACACATGTGTTACAAACAGGTTTAAATCATTAGAAAAAATTTTTGGCCAAAATGTAGCTATGCTGCACGGCAAAATGAAGCAACAAGAAAAAGACTGTATATTTTCAGATTTTGCAACCGGTGAAACAAAAATATTGGTGGCGACAACGCTGATAGAAGTTGGGGTAGACGTTCCAAAGGCATCTGTTATAATTATTGAAAATGCAGAAAAATTTGGATTAGCTCAGCTTCATCAATTACGAGGAAGAGTTGGAAGAAGTGATCTTCAATCATACTGTGTTTTGCTGCATGAGAATCGAATATCAGATATAGCGCATAAAAGAATAGATGCCATAAAAGCCAGTAATGATGGCTTCAAAATTGCAGAACAAGATTTAATATTGCGAGGTGGTGGAGATGTCCTTGGGGTAAAGCAAAGTGGTCAAAAAACTTACAAGATGTTCTCTTTTGATGATCCATACGCTCAAAAATACTTGCCTAGTTTTTTTGAGGATGCAGCTAAATTAGCAAAAACAATTGTTAATTCAGAACAAGCTAATTTATTGCTTCGCATATTTGCAAAAGATTCAATAACAAACGTACGAAAAAGTTTTTAACGCTTTTGCTAGGTATTTATTCTGATTCCAATTTTAAACGTATGAGTGATATGTTTTATATTTTTACATCCAAGCTTTATAATTTTCCCTTTTGTATCTTTATCTGTAGTCAATGGCAAAGATACCTTAATAGGAACATCAAAGTTATATTCAAATCTTACAAAAAACTTATCAGAAAAAGGAACCTTTACTGCGCATCATATAATTGGAACACACTTAAGTCTCTTTCTTGTATATATATTTCATATTTTTAATATAAACCCAAAAATTGCATATACATTACAATTTGAAAATTTGTAAGATACAAGTCATTTTATTGAAGCTGAAATTCGTTTTCGTAATTTTAGATATACTTTGTCGTAAAAAATATTTAGTTTTCTATGATGGTCCGCTTTCTATCAAATCAGATAACTTATATGTAACATTGTTTCCTACTGGATTAAAATTCAGTTCCGCAGAAAAAATATAATTTGCTTTATAAGCGATAAATACATCAGATATAAACTTTGCTTTTGTCTTATCCATATTAAATAATTTATACATTGAAGAAGATGAGTTATAACCTACTGACTTACTTCTAACGTTCGATACACCTATATCAAATCCTCCATAGAATCCGGATGCATATAGACTTGATGTTAGAACTCCTAACATAACTAACTTAGTGTGTTTCATAAACTTATTCCTTAAAAATTCAATCTTTATATAAACAGGTTAGCTTAGTATAAAGATATAAGTCAAACTCTAAAAACTCCCATAAATGTTTATGTATCCAACACCCCCACAAAAAAAGAGAAAGCCTATAAATAGGCTTTCTCTTACTTAAACACTACCTCCTTTATTAATAACCTTAATACCTATAGGTTTAGAAGATCTATAGGATCCTCCTTGATGTATAGTAATACTACCTTTACCGTTAACAGTAGTATTGAATATAACTCTACCGTATACATTTATATTACTATTTGTATATAAAGGTTTAGATCCTGTTATAGTAAC
>JAFUQI010000070.1 GCA_017481035.1 Alphaproteobacteria bacterium
ATATAAAACACTTTATCACCTACCTATAAACAACCATATACACTACTATATTTTTTTGAAAAAAGGTTCGAAGAAAGAAATATAAATGAAGAGAACTTATGTCAAGGTGGAGAACGTAAGTGAACCTTGACATATAGTGAAGCTTCATTTATATAATGCGAACAGCCTTTTTGAAATATATATAGTAATATTGATAGTTCGCAATTGATATATTATCAATTGCGTCCGATAGGTGGCGATGACACTAATTCCTGACCTTCTCTTTTCAAGCCGGCCGCGGAAAATACGCTGGGAGCTACCGGCTTATGAGCAAAGCAGTATCCTATAACATTTTATCATCATCGTTAATCCCGTTTCTGACCGTACATTAAGAGCAGCATGTTTGTGTACAACCCAATAACTGTCATATATACAAGCTTCCTCGATATATAACAGCCACAGTATCGATCACACACCTATGCCTTTTTTGAAATATATGTAGTAACTTATAATGTCTTCCAATGTTGTAACGATAAGGATAAACTCATAACCCCATTAAAACAACACTGGCATTAGCAGGCGTCAGATAAACAAGATGCGATAACTAGCGTACGTTGTAATTCTACCTATTTTAGTTAACTCTATTGCGAACGCATATTAACATGCAGTTTGGACATATTTGCTAATTTTTGCTATACTGTATGTGATCATTATTTTTTGCAAACTCTCTTTGATGACTCAGAATTATACTGCAGATTCGATTAAGGTTTTAAAGGGCTTAGATGCTGTTCGCAAGCGTCCTGGTATGTACATTGGAGACACTGACGATGGAACAGGGTTGCATCACCTTATATACGAAGTTGTCGATAACTCTATAGACGAAGCGTTGGCTGGACACTGCGATCTAATCACGATTACAATTGAGGAAGACGGGTATGTTTCTGTCAGAGATAATGGCAGAGGAATACCGGTAGACCTCCACAAAGAGATGGGTGTATCAGCTGCAGAAGTAATTATGACACAACTTCATGCAGGTGGCAAATTTGATCAAAACTCATACAAGGTTTCAGGAGGTTTGCACGGAGTTGGAGTCTCAGTTGTAAACGCACTATCAGAAGTTCTAGAACTCACCATCTGGAAAAATGGCAAGAAACATTTTATGAGATTTAAACACGGCGTGTCAGAAAAGCCTCTTTCAGTTGTAGAAGAATGCTCAGACAATGAATCTGGAACAAAGGTTCGTTTCAAGCCAGATCTAGAGATATTTAAGGGAGTCACACGTTTCGAGAGGCAAACAATAGAGCGTCGCATAAGGGAGCTCGCATTCTTAAACTCAGGTGTTAGAATAAAGGTTGTTGACGAAAGGCCAGAGTCTGCATATAGCAACGAGCTATATTACGAAGGCGGACTTCAAGAATTTGTCAAATACCTAGATTCCGGTAAAAATGTTTTACACCCAAAGATAATCACAGCAGATAACAATAGCTCAGATTCAGATATAGGAGTAGAGATGGCTATGGAATGGACCGATAGCTATCATGAAAACATTCTCTGTTTCACAAACAATATCCCACAACACGATGGGGGGACCCACCTAGCAGGTTTAAAATCAGCTCTTACAAGGGTTATAACAAACTATTTAGCAAATGCACAAGTAAAAACAGGAAGCAAAAAGAACCTTCAAGGAGCAGTAACCGGAGATGATGTTAGGGAAGGATTAACGTGCGTTATATCTGTTAAGGTTCCAGATCCAAAGTTCTCGTCTCAAACAAAGGATAAGCTTGTCTCCTCTGAGGTTAGACCCGTTGTCGAAAGTGTTGTTTCCGAAGCTATCACTAATTGGTTTGAAGAAAATCCAGCAATGGCAAAGGTTATAGTCGAAAAGATATTTGAAGCTGTTGCAGCAAGAGAAGCAGCCAGAAAGGCCAGAGAGCTAACACGACGCAAAGGGGCTCTAGATATAGCATCGCTTCCAGGAAAACTCGCTGATTGTTCAGAAAAAGATCCAGCTTTAAGTGAAATGTTTATAGTTGAGGGAGAGTCAGCAGGTGGTTCAGCAAAAATGGGACGCGACAGAAAAACCCAAGCAATCCTAGCGCTTAGAGGGAAAATACTAAATGTTGAAAAGGCACGATTTGACAAAATGCTATCATCCGAAACTATAGGTACAATCATAACGGCCATAGGAACAGGAATCGGCAAAGACGACTTCGATATCACAAAGGCTAGGTATCACAAGATAGTTATTATGACTGACGCTGACGTTGACGGAAGCCACATTCGCACATTGCTTTTAACGTTTTTCTATAGACACATGCGTCCTATTATAGATCACGGATATCTCTATATAGCTCAGCCACCTCTATACAAAGTTAAAAGAGGAAACTCAGTTGTATATATAAAGGATGAAAAAGAATTTGAAAGCTACCTTATAACAGAAGCATTAAAGGATGCATATATGTCATTCTCAAATGGAGAGGTTGTTAGAGGGCATGACCTTCGACAAATAGTAGAAACCTCGATAAATATCAAACATTCAATCGAGGCATTAACACCCTACATAGATAATTCTAGCATTATAGAAAAACTATTCCTAAGCGGATGTCTATCTGGTAGCCAGAATTCAGATAACATATTGATACTAAAGAAATATCTAGAAGATTTGGCTACAGATGAATATACATATGAAGCAAAATTAACTCAAGAAAGCCTTTTGCAAATTATAGTAAACTCGTTCGGTAGCAAAGAATATCACGATATTACACCCGAATTTTTGCAACTTCCAGAAACCAGATCTATCAATAGACTTCGAGAAAAATTCTATGCAATGTTTAGCGCGGCAGCAACTTTAACAATTCATGGCGGGAAAGAAACCATTAAAGTTAACGGACCATGCGAACTTTCAGAAAAGATCCTAGAGGCAGGTCGCAAAGGATTGACAATTAATAGGTATAAAGGTCTAGGTGAAATGAATGCAGATCAGCTGTGGGAAACAACGATGGACCCAGCAGCTAGAACTTTATTGCAAGTAAAAATGACACAAGCAGAAGAAGCAGACAAGATATTTTCAGTGCTTATGGGAGATCTAGTAGAACCACGTCGAGACTTCATACAATCTAACGCAGAAAAGGTCAAAAACCTAGATATATAACAAGCCAACATATTAGTTGGCTTTCTCTTATTTAAAAACTATCTTACCTCCGTTAAGACCAATATTACCTCTAACATAATCACCATTAACAGTAAGAGTATATCCTTCTGGTATTATAAGTTTAGTATCAATATTAATATGACTATCTATGGTAGGTATTATGTCTAGTTGAGATATATCTAGAGTATATATATTATCATTATACTTACCACCATCTATAGTTAATATATCAGATAGAGTATATTTAATAGGTATAAATGATACATTAGATGTATTACCTGTAAATGTAAAACCTGTCTTATTAATAATATCATCTAATGAAGTATATGTTAATGCATCAGATATAGGTCTTACCCTTATACTATTATTATCTATATATGGTTCATGAGTATAGCATTTAAATATAACAGGATTATCTTTAGTACCATTTAGTGTTATAGGATTAAATGTATAAGTACTACCTATCTTCTTACTATCTTCTAATATACTCTTAGGTAGTATAAAGGTAGATCCTCCTTTTAGAGTAAATGTACCAGTATTATACCATTTAGATAGATCTGTTATATTATACATATCTATAGTACCTGTATTAGTTAGAGTACTATCATAGATTTTTATATAACCACTACCTGTTAATGTAATAGTTCCAGTGTTATTTAGAATACTACTATTATGGATTATTATATAACTACTATCTTTTAATGTAATAGTTGCTGTATTATTTAGAATACTACTATTATGGATATATATATGACTACTACCTGTTAATGTAATAGTTCTTGTATTATTTAGAATACTACTCTTATGGATATCTATATAACTACTAACTTTAAATGTAATAGTTCCTGTATTGTTTAATGTAGCAATACCAAATAATGTTAACAGTCCATTATTAATATCTATAGTGCCATTATTATTACTAGTTTTAATATTAAGATCTAATACACCATATTTATCTATTATAACATTACCATTGTTAGTAAATGTATTATAACAGTATAATACATAATAATAACCATTAGTATGGTTTGTTATTAACTTTAATGTATAACCATTATCAATAGTTACTGTATTATTAGCTCTCCAGCATGTATTACTACTACTTGTATTAAACACATATGTTTTATTTTCTGTTGTAGACCAATAGTTATAATCTGTATTAGTTAGATCTGTTGCTACCTTAGTATCTTTAGTACTACTACCTATAGTTATAGGATTATTTACTTCTGTAGGAACTGCTATAGTAGATGCATATAAAGACATACAGCTTATAGCACTTATACATAATAATGATTTCTTAATTTTAAACATCTTCCTTAACTCATTGTGTATAAAACTTTTATTAATAAATATTATAGCATACAATAATTAAGATAACAATGTAAATGATATGTATAATGAGTAATGTAATAATTGCAACAACATGGCAATATAAACCTTTTTGAAAATATATAGTTATATTGATAGTTCGCAGCTGATATATTATCAAGTGCATTCATCAAAAACACACTAAATGTATGTTTTCTGTTATAGGCTTCATTTAGAAAAGCTTATCAATCATACTTATATCTGTTGGTATACTCGATTGAAAGAACATTTCTTTTTTTAAAAATGGATGCAAAAAATATAATTCGTGTGAATGTAGGGCTTGTCGTCTAAAGTTTTGGACTATTTCTGGGTATGTGTTCTCTATCTTCGTCTTGCCATATATTTGATCTCCTATTATGTTATACCCTATATATTTCATGTGAACTCTTATTTGGTGTGTCCTGCCTGTCATTAATTCACATTCTATCTTCGATATTGCTTTTGTTGCTGTAAAGTATTTTGCTGAAATAACATGATATTTTGTTATCGCGTGTTTTCCGTGCGTTTCCGATGTTGTATATATTTGACGATTGCGCGGATGCCTTGTTATAAAATTTTCTATTATGCCACTTTTTTGTTCTGGCTGTCCAAAGACATAACAGATATACTTGCGCTTAATCTTTTTGCCCTTTTCTTCAGAAAACAGCTTTGCGAATGCGTCGTGAGCTTCGTTTGTTTTTGCAAGAATCATTAGACCAGAGGTATCTTTATCTAGTCTGTGAACGATACCTGGTCTTAACGTGCCGTTGTTGTCTGAAAGGTTTTTAAAATGAAACATAGCCGCATTTGCGATAGTTCCATTATAATGTCCTGGAGCTGGATGACAAACTATACCAGCCTCTTTGTCAATTACAACTATATATTCGTCTTCGTATATTATATTAAGTGGTATGTCCTCTGGCATTATATCAGATATGGTTTGTTCTTGTAACTTCACTATAACAGTTTGGCCTGCCTTTAACTTTATATTTGTTTTAGTTATTTGTAATCCGTCTATAATTAAGTTACCTGTTTTTATTGCTTTCTGTATTTGAGACCTTGAAAGGTTGGTAACTTCAGATAGAACCTTGTCGATTCTGGAACCTGTATATTGATCTGGAACTATTACCTCTAAATCTTTCATAAAAATAAAACAACTAACCCTATTATGATTCTGTATATTGTTATGCCAAAAAATCCTTTGCGTGCCATAAAGTTTAGAGCTGGATGTATAAATATGAGACTAACAAGTGCCGTTATTAGCATTGCTATTATTGCGTTTTTTTCTAAAATTTGAAAATTGTTATATTTAACGCTTTTTATGACTTCCAGAAACAAAGAACCTGCTATGCTCGGTATTGCCAGTATCATCGCAAAGCGTATGGATTTGCTTCGATCTAAAGACAACATTCTAGCTGCCGTTATAGTTATCCCAAGTCGGCTTACACCAGGAATTATAGCTATCGCTTGAAAACAACCTATTATAAATGATTTAAACACCGATATTTGTTGACGTTTGTTATGTGGCGAATCGCCACTTATTCTGTCGACCAAACAGAGCAATATACCAAATATGATACTAAGAATTCCGGCGGCTTTAATAGAATTAAATTGCTCTATAAAATCTACAGAAAAGTATCCAGAGATAATTACAGGTATTGTTGCAACAAATATTGGGAAAAAAAGTGTACTGCCTAGTCTAGTCTTTTTTGTAAATAATCCATAAAATATATCTTTTATGTCTCTTTGAAAATATATTAGCAATGCTAGCAAACTACCTGCATGCAAAGCTATTTTAAGGTGAAATGAATACAGAGATATATCGAAAAGTTTCGATATCAATTCCAAATTAATCGAGGAGCTAATTGGTAAAAATTCCGCTATTCCTTGCACTAAACTTAAAATTAAAATTTGTATATCAACCATAATCTACTTCTTTTTTATAATTGTTTTTGGTTCCGTGTGCTGTATCAATCTTTTGATATTTGATGCATGTGTGAAGCTAATTAATGCGAAAACGGCAATTGAGAATATAAGGAATGCTGCATCTATAGATTCAGTCATATACATATACAGGTTGAGGATTAAAAACATAGCCGCTAATGATATTGATGCGAGTGACGATATTTTGAAAATTTTGGCTACCACTGCCCATGTAAGTATTGAAATTGTAGCCAATCCTGGAGATAATGCTAAGAAAACTCCAGCCATTGTCGATACTCCTTTGCCACCACGGAATTTTAACCATACTGGGTATATATGCGCTATTATACATACAAAAGATGTAATTAGAAATGGTCTAGGACAATATTCTTTTGAAAGCAAAACTATAATATATCCTTTGGCAACGTCGATGATTAACGTTGTTAATGCAAGAATCTTATTGCCAGAACGCAAAACATTTGTTGCACCAGTACTATTCGAACCTGTGGTTCTAATATCTATATTTCGAAAAAACTTTATCAACAAGAACCCAGTTGGAATTGACCCAATGATATAACTAATTACCAGAAAAAACAATAAATGCATTTATATGATATTTTGTTGCTAATGATGCTATTGTAATTCTTGATTCACAGTAAATCAACCGTCATGATAATCTTTTATAATTATAGCCTTCGTACCAACGACCTAACCAAAAACACCTTCCACGCCAGTGGAACCAGTGGCGACTAACAATAACTATATCAAACACAAAACCATTACCTATACTATATATCACTATCCCTACTACTATATTTTTTTGAAAAAAGGGTGGCAGTGCCACTTCCATTTCCTTAAACCAATATATAACCTTAACGTGCCTTGACATATAGTGAAGCTTCATTTATATAACTGCCATAGTATGGCAACCTAAGCCTTTTTGAAAATATATAGTAATCATATTGATAGTTCGCAATTGATATTATCAATTGTGTCCAAACACCAAAATCAACACAAAATTACCCATCCTGCAAAACATAATAAAAGGTCAACGAATAATTAAATCCATTTTCATAATAATCCAACGTCGATACCAAACTATTATTCAAAAAATAAACATTACCATTAATAAAGCGACAACTATACGCATGACCAGCGCCATCCTTAGGTATTTGATGAATATCAGCAGCATACTTTTTATACATCAAATTTTCACCTTTGGTCTTGATAAAAAGGGTATCATATAAATTAAGATCACTATATGTAAATCGATCCCCCACCAAAATCTTGGGATATCTTGTTTCTTGCTCGTTTGCCGAAAAAACTGCAGATAATTGCTCACATAATGCCTGTGCACTATCAATATCGTATCTCTTAATAAAAGTATAATAAGTATCAGGTTTAGACAAAAAGAACATTCCACTAAAACAAAGTTCCCAAAACGCATTACTGATACTTTTGAAGTTAATCATATAAGGAATAATAGATTGTCGCTCACCCGCAGAACATATATCTCTCAAAAATCGTTCGCGCCAGGAGTTACCCTGTCTGCTTTATAAAATTCTGCAAACAAGCCTCGTTCTTTAATTAATCCAGGATCAATCACTATGTAAAATTCTCCATTTTGCACATCGTTGCCACTATAAAAAACCTCTACAGGCTTACCGCATCTTTTGATTTCCAGAGAAGTATATACGATGCGTTCATTATACCTACGAGTTCTTTCATTATATTTATCTCTTGCGGCATTATGCAAACTTTCTAATTCATATCTAGAAAACTGCATTTCATGCAAAATTGCTGTTAAAGCTCTTGTAATTGGACATTCATTAGGTTTAAAATCCTTTAAACTTTCGTTCAAAGGCTCATATAAATCCAAAGCATCAAGAACATAAAGAAAAGATTGAAGAGCGCATGTTCCTTCACGATTTATAAACACAACAGGTACTTTTTTGGCTCTATCTTTTTTATGAAAATTCTCAAGCCACTTGGTAGATATCATATCTAACTTGCTTGGAGTATTATCTTTCTTGACGTTTTGGATATCAGAATCGCAATCAAGATACAAATCATCGCACTCATATAAAACTTCATCATAATCGAATTTTAGTTCGCCACAACCATTTTCAACAAATTCTTCGCAAGAAAATATACATGCGACAAGACAATAAAAACAAAATAAATATTTAAAACACATAAAGTTGAATCAAGAATACTCTTAAAGAAAACATCATGCATTATAATTTATTTTCTTTAATTCTTCAAGCTTTAAACTTGATCCACCTATTAAAACGCCATCTATATTTTGAATAGACAATATTTCGCTTGAATTTGATGATTTTACACTTCCTCCGTATAAGACTCTTATATCTCCATATTTTGCTTTAATGTTCGAGGCAACATCTGATATCTCATCAACAGTTGGGACAACTCCAGTTCCTATCGCAGAAAGCGGTTCGTAAGCAAGGAAAACGTTATCTGAATACTTCGTTATAAAATCCACAGTTTCATTATCAAGTAAAGATTCATAGTTTTCATCAACGCACAAAATAGCAATCATATTATTATTAACAACATTTTTCAACTTTTGAAGAACTTGTTCTTTTGACTCGCCAGCGGATCTGCGTTCGCTATGCCCCAATATAACGTGACTAACACCAAGCTCCTTAAGCATTTCTGCGGATACCTCACCAGTATGAGCGCCATACCCAGAATAAACAGAACAGTCCTGCGCGCCTATCTTAAAGCCAGAAAACCCATGAGGAACAGCTCCAATCAAAATATTTGGAAGAGATATGACAACATCATCCATCCCTTCAGCATTAACAAAATTTTCAAGAAGATCTATGTTTCCGTTCATCTTCCAATTCCCAATTATTAGTTTTTTCATTTTTTTCTCCTTTCAAAATATCGGTATTTATTATATCCAAGTTTTGGATCCATATGTATATCAAGATTCTCTAATGAATTTTTTAATCTTGCTTCAAAGTTATTTAGAAATTCTTCAGAAATTTCAATTTCACTGATTGATATCGGATCGTTACCAACACTAGAAAGACTCCATATTTGGATTACACGAATCTTTCTAGCAAACTCATACTTTTCAGATCGATTTGCAATTAAACATTTCGTGAGAAGAGATGTTCTATCACCATATAAAAGATCCTTTACAGATATGTTATCACTTGTCTGAAAGCTTATCAACTTCCAAAAACTCCCATCAAATTCTATGCGATCTATATGGGCATCTATCAGAATGTCGATACCGCTCAATTTCGCCGAAAGATCAATAGAATTATAAGACTTTATATGCAATCTCGATTCAAGCCATTCCTTTGCAGAAATACATTTTTGATACCCTATTGGATCATATTTTTTTGTTTCGTTAAGCCAATACTCCGATTTTTCCTTATCGTTATAAAATAATCTAATAAAATTTTGAAATGCATTTGAAAATTTTGAATAATTATCACAAAAATCCTCAGGCGTTACGTTCAATATATTCTTCACATAAAAAGATTCAGGATCATTTAAAAGTATTTCAAGTGAATAATCAGATATCTTATTCGGAATTTTAAAATTAAAATCATTTTTTTTAATTTTTTGCTTGCTACATAGTTTTGTTTTAATATATCTTTCATCCAAAAATATTTCTTTTTTCTTTGATAAAACTTTAATCTTTGTCAAAATCGGACTCATTATCTCATTCGCTCCATTATTTTTTCGCGAACGAATAGCATACACACATTCACAATTCTTTAAATACCTGCAAAACAAAGAATCACAATTAACTTTATTGTTAATACCTAAGCTACATCTAACATCATAAGGAAACCAATAACTTCCAATATCTCGAAGTTTCCAACTTGATACATTCATGTTAGCACAAATAACTATATCAGCATCAAAATCACCAGGATTTGAAATGGATACTAACTCGACATTAGAATCACTATTTTCATGCTTAATAACAGAACATAGTCCATCAAATATAGTCAACTTTTCACTCTGAGAAAAATTATTAAATACCTTGTCTAATTCTAATATTTTTTCTATCGATATCTTATAAAGCAATGTAAAAAATGAAGAATATTCGATATTTTTCTCGTCAAAACTAGCAGCCAATAACTTTGCAAAAGCAATATCTGGAAGCACTATCTTAATTCTTTTGCCAAAATTCTCACTAACAATACGAGTTATCTCACAGATCTCGTTCGAACAATGATCTACATCAATTATATGAAGATTGTTAAAAGATTCAGGAATACTTTCATTATAAAAACATACACACTTATTAATTGGAACAAAACCTTGTGCTTTTACAATATCATTCAATTCATTAAACAATTTTAATCTATCAATTCCAAGCCAAGATTGCATAAGATAAAATTTCTCATCAACGTTTAAATCAGGGTAAAATGACACAATATCCAAGAAATCAAACACCAACCATAAGCACTCGTTCATACATAACGTGCCACAACGCTCTCGAACGCAAAACAATAGTTTTGACACGATATCAAAAAACATTTTTCAATAATGCATAAAAAATCAAAAACGAATGGTATAAAATTTTGCTTGATGATTCAAGCTTTTTTGTGATATGATTTAAATAAGAAAGTTTAATTACTTTTACAGGTTTTATTATGAATAAAAAATTTTTATTACTTCCATTAGCTGCAATGACAGCAAGCGTGTATGCAACTGAAGAGACAGAAGTAAACTCCAGCACAATAACAGGGCCATACTCAAAATTAATACAACATTCTGTAGCCAATGCAGGACAAACATCCTATTTTGCAAATAAAAACAACTATATTAAAAAAGAGTTTCTAAACGATGAACAAAATGACATTTCAATCAAACAGCTACACAAATCAATAAACGAACAAGATGATCTTTTCACAGAGAGATTCAATCCACAAGATGCCAAAGACTATGAAGACCTAGATACAAAAGCAAAAGGAATAGCACATTCACAATCAGTAAATTTCCAAATACATGAAGAATTCAATGACATTTATTTTTTACAAGACACAACAAAATCCTTAACATATAAAGATCTAAGCGAACTAACTCCAGATCCTCAACCCCTAACAATGACATTAAACCAGATAAGCACGGAGTTACCTCAAATAGCACAAAAAGCTTTTGATGAATTAAAAATTCAAAATATTCAACAATTTTTACAAACTCTCGGAGCGACACAAATAACAAACATTCCATCCGAAATAAAAACAGAACAACTTCAAGAAACAATACAAACAGCAATCACCAACGCACTAACTCACGTAAATCTCACACCATACCAAAAACAATTCAAAAATTCGAAAAATCCCAAATACTACCAACCGCAAAATATAAACCAACCAAACAATATGAGTTACCAACAACCAAAGACGGCGAAATCGACAAAGATACCGATGAATATCAAACAATCCTTACAAAGCTAACACAACAACAAGAACAAATTAGTAAAATAACACCAGAACTGACCGAATTACAAAAACAACTAGCAAAAGCAAACCCAAAAGTCCAAAAAACCATAGAAAAGTTGATTCCCGCAAATGACCTAACAGATTCAATAGAAGCTGAACCAATAATAAAAGAATTAAACCAACAATATAATAACAAAATAACAGAAAAAGCAAGACAAAATTTTATACAGCAATTCCAAACACAAGCCCCTGAATTATTCAAAAAAATAACACAACAAAATACATCACAAGACCAAAAACCAAACACTAACCCAAGCCAACCATCAATAAACCAAATCATCTTTCAAAAATTCGGAAGCAAAAAAGTAGTTCCAGAAAACATATACCACGAAACCACGAAAACATTTATATTCCTCCCCAACATGGCCGAAGTTCCCCAATCAAAAATGATAAAATTATATAACGACATATGTCAACAAAAAGACCAGAAAGGTCAACCAATAATAACAAACAAAAACCCCGAAACATGGACACAAGACCAATATTTACAAGCCATAAAAAAAGTTATCCCGACAGACCAACAAGCAATAAATTATGGAATAAAACCAAAAAACGCCAAAATAAATCAACAAGAATGTACACAAGACATCTACAAATTCAACCAATGGCAACAAGCCAAATTCACAATAGCATATCTAATAAACAACAACAAATAATATTACAGAAGAGCCCCAAAAGCTCTTCACAATAAAAACAAAAACAAAAAATAGATAAAAACAACTCAAACAAGAGAAACAAACAAAGGAGAATTCAAATTATTCAACAAAGCACCAATAAACGACGAACAACTCACAAAATTCTTATTTTTATAAAAATCAAAAACATCAATTCCATCATACTTACGCTTCCATTTTTTCATAATACTGCGAGCAGCATTTAAAGTATCGAAACTAAAATTCATAGGTGAAGAGTAATGGGTCATAAGAAGACACAACCTGATAACATCTCCATCATATTTATCAAGCAAATCTCTAACAGTATAAAAATTGCCAAGAGATTTTGACATTTTTTTTCCATTAACATTCAGGTGGCCATTATGTATCCAATAATTTGCCATAGGTTCACAAGGATTTATAGCACAACTTTGGGCTATTTCATTTTCGTGATGAGGGAAAACAAGGTCTATACCACCTCCATGAATATCAAAAGTTCTACCTAGATATTTCGAAGCCATCACAGAACACTCTATGTGCCAGCCTGGACGTCCTCTACCCCAAGGGCTATCCCAACCATAATCAAAGTTTTCATCAGCTGGTTTCCAGAGAACAAAATCAAGAGGACTTTTTTTATTTTCTGAAACTTGAACGCGAGCTCCAGAAATAAGGTCTCCTATTTTTTTCTTAGAAAGACGTCCATATTGTTCATATTGACTTATATCAAAATAGACATGATTGTTAGAAACATAAGCCTTTTTATGTTCTATAAGGTTTTCTATATACTCAATAATATCTGGTATATGGTCAGTTGCTCTTGGTTCTATATCAGGATCCAAAAGATTCAATGCCCTCATATCTTCATGATATATCTTAATATTTTCGTTTGTAAGCTGCTCGATAGATATTGATCGTTCTTTTGCTGCCTTATATATCTTGTCATCGATATCAGTTATATTCCGAACATAAGTAACCTTTGGATATAGGTACTTCAAAACTCGATAAAGAAGATCGAAAATTACGGCAGACCTTGCATTACCTATATGAGGTCTATCATAAACTGTTGGACCACAAACATACATTTTAACATGGTTTGGATCTATAGGCTTAAATTCCTCTATCTTACCTGATAATGTATTATATAATTTTAATTTCATTTTTTTGATACTCCGACAAGTGCTGGTCTTAAAAGGCGTTCATTAATAGTAAATCCTTCCTGCATAACCTGAATAACAATCCCTGGCTCGCATTCTGACTGTATTTCAATCATAGCTTGATGCAAATTCGGATCAAACTTTTGATTCATTGACTCAATACGTCTAATGCCATGTTTTTCTAAACTTTTATCAATCTCAGACATCGTCAATTTAATGCCTTCGATTATTGACTTGTTATCCTCATTTTCAATTGATGATACTATTGCAAGCTGAAGGCTGTCCCTCATAATCAAAACATCCTTTGCAAATGACGATACACTAAATTTATAAGCATCAGCAACTTCCTTATCCGCTCTTTTTTGAACATTTTGAAGCTCAGCTGCCATCCTTAAAATACGATCCTCTAACTCTGCTATTTTCCCCTCAAGATTGCATGTATGATCGTTAGCAGTTTCCTCAGCCAATACATCATCATTGCTTTCAACTTCCTTGTTTTCCATTGTAATGCCTTGTGTAAAAATTATCTAAAGATATTGTAGCATAAAACGCATCAAGTAGCTTGATCTAAAAACTCCCATAAAATTTTAACAAAAAAAACATACACTTAAATTAAAAAGCAATATATAATTGACTAATACAAAATACTTTGATAATATAACTAAAATTTATTACCAATCTTTTACAGGAGTTTTTTTTATGAAATATACTTTTTTATTTTTTACATTTTTATCAACATTAAAATGCCAAGATTTCAACGCACCACAACTTCAAACAAATCATACACAACAACCAATAATTAAATTTTCCACTCTTAATACAAATCCTCAACCACAACTAAAATTAAACAACCAAGCACGCATTGAGTTTTACAAAAAATTCAAAAATCAAAAAACAACAAAAAACAACAACGCATATAAACCAAAAAAACAAAACAAACAACGACCAACACACATTACATCAGCATTTTCAAAACCATCCAAAGAAACGCTAAAAAACATAGAAATAATACACGAAACCTACTTAAAAGTGCTCCCCCTAAATCCATTTACAGCCATTCACAAAGAGCTAAACAAAAAATTACCAGACCCAACTAACAAAAATTTAAACTTATAAATCCTTAAAACATAAAAATTGGTGACTGTTGAAAGTTGAATAAGTTTTTAACTTTAAACAAAAAAAACAACAATTCACCAATAACACAAAAAAAACAAAAAACAATACTAAATTTTTCTAGACAAATTACTAATATCATCGACAATTTAGCAAAAGACAAACTCTCCCAACACTCTTTCAATAGATTTCCCTCAACTTTCGAAGACGATTTGAAATAACCAATAATGTAACAGCTAATTTATAGTGATTAAAGAATTTTTCGTACAAAAAAAACATGTTAACACACGAAAGTATGTTAACATGTAAGATAATAACATTAAAAAATCATTTTGCTGTACTTATTTAGTAGTGATGAAAAAATGTAGGTAAGTAAGAACATAAAACATCTAATACAATTAAGCATTGGATGACATCACTACTAATTTTAGTCTAAGTTAATTTTTTGCATTTATCAACATAAAAATGCACGAACGAACTTGTTAAAATTAAAAATATTTTCATTCTGACAAAGAAACTAACGATAAAATCATTGCTGCATAAAAATGTAGCAAAATATATAATAACAACAAATTCTTACAATCTCAGCAAATCAAATGAAGAATATAACTGTTTTAAAAGGTGGATGGTCATCAGAAAGAGAAGTATCATTAAAATCTGGCGAAAATGTAGCACAAATCTTAAAAAAGCTTAATTATAATGTAACAGAAATAGATATCATAAAAGATTTAAATTTTATAACCAAAAGCTTATACGCATCAAAACCAGATTTTATATTTAATATGCTTCACGGAACAGGTGGAGAAGATGGGGTTATTCAAGGTATCCTAGATGTCTTTGGAGTGCCTTATAACACTAGCAACACACTTAGCTCTGCAATATGTTTTGACAAAGCAATTAGCAAAGAGCTCGTTAAAAGTTTAGGAGTTAATGTTATCAAAAGTATAATCATAAATTCAGATGATTTGAGAAGTTTAAACAATGAAATAATTTTTCAATATCCATTCGTTATAAAGGCATCACAGGAAGGTTCGAGTGTTGGAATATATATAATCAAAAACGAAAAGGAATTAAAAGAATTACAAAACAAAGAATGGAAGCACGGAAAAAGAATTCTGGTTGAAGAGTATATAAAAGGCAGAGAATTCACAGTGTTAGTAATAAATGGAAAATCAATAGGAGCTGTTGAGATATTACCTCAAAATGATTTTTACGATTATGCAAGCAAATATAATATAGGCGGTTCAAAACATATAGCCGATTATCAACTTGATTCCAATCTTGAACAAGTCATGTTGGAGTATGCTGAACTATCATATATTGCATGTGCAAACAAAGGAATGATAAGAGTCGATTTTATAGTCACAGATAGCGAGGTTTTTTATCTAGAGACAAATACTCAACCTGGAATGACTTCTGTATCACTTGTCCCTGATATCGCGAAAGCGAATGGTATTTCTCAGGAAGTCTTACTTGATATGTTAATTAACAATAATTATAAATAATATATATAAATTGGTGATTGTTTTAGGAGCTGTTGAAATTGTTGATAACGTTAAGAAACGCTCAAAAACCAATTACCAATCGTGTTAATAACTGTGTTGATATCTTTGAGATAATTTATGAATATCTTTTGCAATCTGTTAGATGAGGAATTTTTAAGGTATTTTTTCAACAGGTTATTAACAGCTTTTAATGACTATTTAAAACAACCAATAAGATAACCAATAATTTGTAATGTAAAGAATTTTTCGAGCTTTGTGAGATCTAACGAAGTTTAAAACGTTAACATACTTTCATATGTTAACGCAGATTTATACCAAATAAAGTAAAAGTAATGTTTTTAACTTGTTTAGTAGTGATGAATAACGTTAAAAAGGCACAACACCACTACCAACTTCAGTTTAAGTTAATTTCTTGCATTTATCAACATAAAAATGCACAAACGAAATCGTTAAAATCCAAAATATTTTTTACAAATAATCATCTTCGCTTCGGGAAAAATGAAAACAGTCGTAGTGCGGCAACCATACCTATAAGCAATCTTATACACTACAATAATTTTTTTTTGAAAAAATGACGGAAGTGCCACGTCACAAACCGTTTTGAATGTTTTTGTATAGTTATTAACGTTCTTGTAAATATCTATGTTACTATGTAGTTGATAGTTAAACTTTTATGGGAGTTTTTATTTTTTGTTTATGTTGGTGCTTCTGTGTTAATCTATGATTATGCGGTTCCATTTTTTTTGGTAATATCTTATTGATAAAATTATTGCGGATATTAGCGAGACTGCTATTGATCCGTAGTTGATTTCGTATATAGAGTCTAGTGTTCCTTTTGTGTACATATAGAAGGTTTGGCATCCAACTAGCAGGAACAATAAGATTGAATTTAAGATGGCTGGAAATATTGTTTTTCCGCCAGCAGCGAATACTCCTTCAAAAATTTTTACAATTCCGTCGAAAAAAACAATAAACAATACTGCTTTAAACACAAACGAAAGTTCGCTGTTCAAATATAAAATGTTACCGTTTATTTTGCCAAGTATTAAAAATAGTATTTTGTTATATAGAAAGAGAGGTATCGATATGATTAAACCAAATACAATGTTTAAGTGTATGAATTTGTTCACTGAAGATTTTACTTCTGAGAGTTTTTTTAATCCTATGAGGTTTGAAACAACGGTTGCTGTTCCTCGATTTAATGCATCAGAACAGCATGAAAAAAGTATTATTAGGCTGACTGTAATGCTTTCTATTGTCGCAAGGTCATTTGATGTTTTGCCTAGCAAAACGAATACGGCTGACCAGAGGCCGAGATTAAATATTCGGTCTAAAGCTAGTGGGCTGCCGAGTTTTATACACTCTATAAATCTTTTGAACTCGAACTGTGTTTTTGATGTGTTATATTTTAGTCGGTTGTATTTTGATAGAAAAGCATATACCAACATTGAAAATCCTACACAGTTTGCTATCACTGTTGCTATAGCAGCTCCTGTTACGCCTTGCGCAGGAACTATATCTTTGAATCCAAACATAAATACTATGTCTAGTATTACGTTTAAAAGATTTGATACTATTACGCTAGTTGTGATGATTCCTGTTTTACCTAGACCTATAAAAAATCCTGACAATGCGCCGTATGCTGTTGGGATGAATATAAAGAGCGTTAGTATTTTTTGGTATCCTAACCCTATATTTTTATATTGTTCTGGAAGAAAGCATATAATGTCAGGATAAAAGTAAAATGGTATTGATGCTGCAAATACTAATATTGAAAAGTGCAACATTTGCCATGTATATGATGATATTTGTTTAAAATTTGCCTGTCCATTGAGTCTTGCCGTAAAAACAGATGTTATAGATGTTATGGTTGAAAGAAAGATGGTTATAACACTAACGTAACTCCCAGATATAGAAAGTGCATTCATTGATTGTGTTGATATGTGTGCTGCTAGAAATCTGTCTATTATTTGCATTATTTGTGTGCTAAGTGAGCTAAGTATAAGTGGAACTGTTATTTTTAAAATTTGTTTATAAGTTTCACTTAACATTATTATGAAATATTTTTATTTGTTGGTAGTCCGACTATTTGTAAGTTTATCGTTTGTTGAAATTGTTTGAATTTTCTGAGTTTTTCTCCTTGGAGTGTTTATGGTTCTTGTTTTATATATGTTAATGGATTGATGTGTCGGCCGTTTTGGATTACTTCGTAATGTAGATGTGGCCCTGTGGATATTCCTGAATTTCCTGTGTATCCTATAACTTGACCTTTTTGTACGTATTGTCCTGGCTTTACTTGTATTTTACTGAGGTGGGCATATGCCGTATTTACTGACGTGTTGTGTTTTATTAGTATGTATTTGCCATACCCTGAATATCTGCTTGCTCTTTGTACATATCCATTTGCAGCTGCATATACCGGTGTTCCGATTTTGGCTGATAAGTCTATGCCTGTATGACCCTTTACTCTACCAGTTATTGGATGTCGTCTAATTCCAAATTTTGAACTTATTTTCATTGTGTTCAGCGGTTTTGAAAGTAGTTGTTGTTTTTTATTGGGTAAGCTAAGAATTTTTCCTTTTTGATCGATGTATTCATGTGTACCATTGTGTTGGAATTTATACACTTTATATATTGTTCCGTTAATGCATGTAGAAGCATATAATAGTTCAGGAGTTCCTATTGTTGAACCTTGATCATCGTAGAATTCTTTGTACACAAATTCAAAATCTATATCTCCTTGGTTTTGCTTTATGTTTACTGTATGATTTAATGCTTGTATAACTTCTTTTGATAGTTTTTTGTTTATTCCGAGTTGTATTAAAGATTCTTTAGGTTGTTTGGTTGAAATGATTCCTGATATATTTTTGATAATTGATTTTACTTGTATTTCTTGAAGCTTTGCTGTATATCCTTTTTCTGATTTTTTAACTATTATTTTATTTTTGATTTTTGGTTGTATTTCTATTGAATCAAGTATTAAGTCTCCGTTTTGATCTTTTGTTGCTTTTATTGTTATTTCTTGTCCAGTTTTGATACTGCGTAGGTTAAAAACTTTTGATAGTGATTTGGATGCTTGGTGTATTTCTTTTTTGTCGAATCCAAGTTCATCTAGTATATTTGCCAATGTATCTCCGTTTTTGAATTTTGTTGTGTATTCATTGGTTTTATAGAAAGGTGGTTCTATAGTTTGATCAGTAGTGTCTTTGTTATCTTCGTGATTTTGTGTTTCGGTTTCTGGTTCTGTTTTGGTTTCTTCCTCGTCTTTTGTTTCTTGTATTGTTTCATGTGGAACATTTTGTGAAAGATTGCTTTCAGGGGTTGGTGTATATGAGTTATATTCTAATAGAGAGATAAAGGTTGCTAATGAAATTAAACTTATGCTAGAAATTTGTTTGTTTCTAATTACCAATCTTTTTGTCCCTCCTTTAGACTATATATAGATTTTAAGTTAATATTGTTTTAAATACAAGAGGATTGAAAGCTTTTCCTCTCGTAGAAGATTTTAGCTTTTGATGTTATAGCGTTTGTTGAATTTACTGATTTGTCCGGCTGTGTCTACCAGTTTTTGTCCTCCTCCTGTCCAGGCAGGGTGGGAAAATGGATCTATATCTAAATTAAGTGTTTCACCGTCTTTCCCATATGTTGATTTTGTTTCGAATTTTTCTCCGTTTGTTAGTGTTACAGTGATTTTATGATAATCAGGATGTATATTATTTTTCATGAGCTCACCAAAAAAAATATTTCTTTTTTAATCTAAAACCTGTATGATAAATGTATATCGCATTTCTCATCAGTTTTCAACAGAATTCTGGTGACGTTAGTTTTATCCATTCTTCATTAAAAGTTTAGTTTTCACAGGATTATAATATGAATCTATTAGAATTAAAGACGATGTCTCTACAAAAGCTTTTAGAATGCGCGGCTGAACACAAAGTTGAGAATCCGCACATAATGAGGCGTCAGGATCTAGTTTTTGCAATTTTAAAGAAAGTATCAGAAGCAGATATTCCGATTTTTAGTTCTGGAGTGTTAGAGGTTCTTCAAGATGGTTATGGGTTTTTACGATCTCCGGAATCAAACTATTTGCCAGGTCCGGACGATATTTATGTGGCGCCTTCATTCATAAAAAAACTTGGGCTCAAAACTGGGGACACAATAGATTGCCAAATAAAGGCTCCAAAAGATAACGAAAAATATTCTGCAGTATTAAAAATATTAAAAGTTAACTTTGATGAACCAGCGCATATAAAACGTCGTACAAATTTTGATAACCTTACACCTCTTTATCCTGATGAAATGTTGCGTTTAGAAACAGATGCAAATCCTAAAGATCCGCAATATACACAACGTGTTATTGATCTTGTATCTCCGATCGGAAAGGGGCAGAGAGCTTTGATTGTAGCTCCTCCAAGGACTGGTAAGACTGTTATGATGCAAACAATAGCAAAGGCTATAACGCATAACTTTCCTGACGTTTATCTTATTGTTTTACTGATAGATGAAAGACCAGAAGAGGTTACGGATATGCAAAGATCAGTTGAGGGTGAGGTTATAAGTTCAACATTTGATGAACCTGCAACAAGACACGTTCAGGTAACAGAAATGGTAATAGAGAAAGCTAAACGTCTTGTTGAACATAAGCATGATGTTGTCATATTATTAGATTCCATTACAAGACTTGCAAGAGCCTATAATACTGTTGTTCCATCATCTGGGAAGGTGTTGACAGGAGGTGTTGATTCGAATGCATTGCAGCGCCCAAAACGCTTCTTCGGAGCAGCAAGAAATCTTGAGGAGGGTGGCTCATTAACAATTATAGCAACAGCTTTGATAGAAACTGGGTCTCGTATGGACGAAGTGATATTCGAAGAATTCAAAGGCACTGGTAACTCAGAGGTTGTACTTGACAGGAAGCTTTCTGATAAACGTGTTTTCCCTGCTATTGATATTAATAAATCTGGAACAAGAAAAGAAGAGCTATTAATAAAGGACAAAAACAAAATGTCAAAGATGTGGATTTTAAGACGCATACTAAATCCAATGGGAACAATAGAAAGTATGGAATTCCTTCTTGAAAAACTAAAATATGCTAAAACTAATAATGACTTTTTTGATTCAATGAATAACTAATAAACAATAAGTATTTATTCTCAATAGATTATAGTCATCGTATTGTATCGTATATAAAGTGTTTGAGTAGCTTCTTAGACGCAATTGATAATATCAATTGCGAACTATCAATATGATTACTATATATTTTCAAAAAGGCTTAGGTTGCCATACTATTGTAATAAGGAAGCTTATATGCAATTTAATGATAATTATTCGTCTGTTGCACAAAGCTGTCGGTTGGGATTGTGCGGGGCACTGCCTGCTTAATATGGTGTGGCTGGTTTGGCTTATTTTGTTTAAGATACCACTAAATTTGTGAATATTCTATAGTTTCATGGTGCAGTGGCGGAGCCAGGATATAAATATCCTGGCTCCGCCACCTATTGGTCGCAATTGATATTTATCAATTGCGAACTTTCAATATAATAACTATATATATTTCAAAAAGGCTGTCCGCATTATATCAATGAAGCTTCACTATATGTCAAGGTTCGTTAACACTCTCCACCTTGACATAAGTTCTCTTCATTTATATTTCTTTCTTCGAACCTTTTTTCAAAAAAATATAGTAGTGGGGATAATGATATATAGTATAGGTAATGGTTTTGTGTTTGATATGGTTGTCGTACTACGACCGCCACTGGTTCCACTTGCGTGGAAGGTGGCTTAGGTGGTTGACATTAATCTTAAAAACATGTAATTTTTACGATAGATCGTGCTAGAGTTAGTGTAAGCTATTTTTTAGCATGGTTTCTGATTTTCTGGATTGATAATTATTTGCGTATGTTTAAGTTTGATGTATTGAAAAATAGTAAATATTCGCGTGCTAGATTAGGTAAGATAACTACTCCTCATGGTGATGTTTTAACTCCAGCATTTATATTTTGCGGAACTAAAGCCAATATAAAAGGCGTTACAATTGATCATGTAAAAAATGCCGGAACGCAGATAATGCTTTCTAATACATACCATCTTATGTTGCAACCAGGAAGCGAGTTGGTTCGAGATGCTGGTGGTCTTCATAAGTTTACAGGATGGAGTGGTCCAATGTTTACTGATTCTGGTGGCTTTCAGGTGTTTAGTCTTGGGCATGGCGGTGTGCAATCCGAGATAAAAGGAGCCCAACAATTTCAAGGTAAAAAGACGCTTTTGAAAATAACTGAGGACGGCGCGTTTTTTAAATCTTACATAGATGGAAGAATAGTTGAATTAACTCCCGAAATATCAACGAAGGTGCAAATTGATTTGGGAGCAGATATAATAGTTTGTTTTGATGAGTGTACACCGTATCATGTAAATAAGCTGTATACATCAAATTCGATGGAAAAGAGTAAACGCTGGGGCTTAAGGTGTCTCGATACTCTTAATCAATATGGAAATGGACAACAGGCTTTGTTAGCAGTTATTCAGGGCGGCGTTTATAGTGATCTAAGAGCAGAAAGTGCTCAGTTTGCAAACGAGAATGATTTTCATGGATTTGCAATTGGAGGGTCCCTTGGATGCACGAAAAGTCAGATGTATCAAATTGTTGATATGACAAGTGAAATGCTTGATAGATCAAAATATGTTCATCTTTTGGGTATTGGTGGTATTGAAGATATTTTTAATGGTGTGCGTTGTGGAATAGATACTTTTGATTGCGTTGCTCCTACCAGAATTGCACGACATGGATCTGCTATTGTTAAGCGCAAATATTTAACAGAAAAAACAGCAAGATATTTAAATTTAAATAATGCTATATATAAGAATGATCACAATCCAATTGATCATGATTGTGATTGTTATACATGTAGAAACTTTACTAGATCTTATGTACATCATTTGTTTAAAGCTAAGGAGATCTTGGGAGGAACATTAGTTTCTATACATAATATGAGGACAATGAATAGGCTATTTGAGGATATTAGAAAAGCTCTTGATGTTGATGATTTAAATTCAGCACAAAAAGAGTGGTGTGAATATTAGTGATTTACAGATGATTTTTCGTTAGCTAATCTACATCCTATGCGTATTTGATTGTTGTATTACCCTCCCCTCCTCACAACCAAACAAGCCAACATATTAGTTGGCTTTCTCTTACTTAAACACTATCTTACCTCCATTAAGTCTTATAGTTGTATTATTAAAGGATACTCTAGAGTTAATAGATATATCACTCTTTATATCTAGTATATATCTAACAGTACTATCTTTATCAAACTTAGGATCTATACCTTCTTGAGGTAATGATAGTGTATTACCTGTTGTATTAACACTACTATTAGAAGCTATATCAGAGAGAGTATATTTAGCTGTATTACAGTCTTTAACAGTAACGTTATTCTCATTCCAACCATCAAATATAAACCCTGTATAATCTTCTATAGATTCTTTATATCCAGCTATTATATTACTACCTTCTAGATAAGGAGATCTCCTTATATTACTATTACCTTTTATAGATATACCTGTACCACTTAGTGTTATATTAAAGTTATTACTATTAGGTATAGGTATACTCTTAGGTAGTATAAAGGTAGATCCTCCTTCTAGAGTAAATGTACCATCATAATTATACCAATAAGATATATTTGTTATA
>JAFUQI010000071.1 GCA_017481035.1 Alphaproteobacteria bacterium
ATGTTGCTTATAGTTAGTTGTTGTTAGTCGCCACTGGTTCACTTCTTACGAAGTGAAGGTGGCTTAGGTTGCTATACTATGATGATTATTTGGTTGCTTGAATATCTATTTGTGCTAGCGCGTATTAATATCATGTATATTGCTATAAATAATAGAAGTGATATTGTTTGTATATGTTTGTTTTAATTGTGTCTATATAAAGTAACGCAAAATATATATATAAATCAAGATAATAGAGCAAAGAGACAATTATTCTGAAGCATAATCACTATAATTTTGCACTTAGATATTATTTAGCGAAATTGCGTAGAAAAATTGAAGGCTACAGGATAAATGTATATTGTGTTAAATGTTGTTGTTTTTGCGTACTAAACGATATGTCATTTTTTTAAAAGCGACGCAATAGAATGATCTTTCTCCTTGCTTCCTCTTGAAGATCCAAACTCAAAGTTATAAGCATCTTTTAAGCACGATCCGAAAATACCGGCTATTGTTGAGACAATGCCAACAACTTCTCCTGGAAGCTCTTGCTGATAAATACAGATGGATCCAAGACAAACGATCAAACCAAGTGCGGCTGATATTACCATTATATCTGCGCGTTTATTCCTTCTGCCAGTATTTATAATTGCTATATCTCTCGATCTTGCATTTTCTCTGTCTCTGATTGATGCAAGCTCGATTTCTTTTTCAGAATCGGATAAGGTTCTCTGAAATGTTTCAAACATATTTTTGTCAAGTTTTAGTTTCTCAATAGCTAGTGAGTCGCTGTCTGTTTTTGTTATGCTTTTGGCGATATCTAAAGCTATCTTTGATATAGGTTCAGCTCGAGTGTTCGATAAAAGCTTTGCAAGCTTAGGCGTGAATTCTGCAAGCGATAATGCTGACTGTAAAATAGATATAGTCATACTTATTTCCTTTCATAAAAAAATGATAATTTGAATTAGATTCGGAACAGAATGGCGTTCCTGTATGTAGGATAGCCTTATTAATTATCTGTGTCAAATTCGAAAAACTCCCATAAAATTTTATGGGAGATGTTATGAAGGTTTTGGATTTAATGTTACTTGAGGTTTGCAGTTATGGTGTCGATGTAATTTTTTATCGCATCCTTAAACGTAGTTAGTTCTTTTCTGTTGATGCTTGATTGTATGCGTTTATATAAAAATCTTTCTCTTTATCGTCATATTCTTTCTTTTTCGCAAATTGTTCTATATTGCTTTTTTTCTAGAAAAAATATAGGTTGTTGTAAAAATTGTTTTGTACTTCAAACTGTAGATATTCGTTCATTATCTGTGAGAGACATCCTAATACATGGTTTACAATGTTTTGCATATCAATGGTGATGCAGCTTAGACTAAGGGCTCTAACGAAGCAATAAAAACTGTTGATTTTATTGTAAGTATCATAACCTATTATTTTTCCTAATTTTATTGCTTCTTTTGCTGTGTGTAGTAATTGGTCGTTTGTTTCCCAAAAATTTTGCCGCAATAATTGTTCGATGTGATTGAACATGTAATCTATTGTTTTATGGTAGTTGTTTATTTTTATTTTGATTGTGTTGATTGTATTTTCTGAAAGAGATGTGTCGTTTAAAAGATTTTTGTTTTGGGTATAATTGTAAAAACTATTTATCGGAGTTAGAATTGTTGTTGCATCCATTGATTTTTTAGAATATTGGTACGATGAAAGGTATTTGCTGTCTAAAATAAAACCTATATCACTAATATCAACGTTGTTTAGTGCGAAGATGTTTAATTTTTTAGCTGCGATAAGATGTTCGATAGTTATCTTTTCTGGAGTTGGTTGCTGTCCATTATCTATGTGATCTAGTAAATCTTTGATTTGTTGAAATTCTTCTTTTGTAAAACATTGTGTGTATTTATTATAAAGCAGTTCTTCTAATTGTTTCGCATTGTCGATTTCTTTAATAAAATTTTGGTATATTGATTCGTTTTCAGCAAAGAGATCTTTGATTGCTGAGTCTTTTTCAGTTTTGATCAAATTATAAGTCGATGTTTTTCTTATTAAATATTGTGAAATAATGTTGTAGTTGTGTTCGGTTCTGATTTGGTGATTCGTGATTTGGTGATTCGTATAGAATACTGTATCTTTATAGTATTTGCGTAATGTGTTGCTGTAATTATCAAGTAACGTTTCGCAAAATTGAGTGATATTGCTTTCGAAACAACAACACTTAAAGATGACTTGCCGCGCCCTTTTTTCTTGAATTGAATAGTATATAGCGATATATTCAAAAATATTTGAAATTTTTTTGTTATTTACGATTGATTGAATGTTTATTTGATCGTTAAATGGGTGGTTGGATGCTGTGTTGTACAGATATGTTTTTAGGCGATTTTGGTCAGTTTCAGTTAGTTCTGGAATTTTGAAAAATTGCGTATTTGGTTGCTGTGTTTGAAATTCACTCTTTAAGCCTTGTTGATAGTGTGTATCGTTTTCTATCATGTCTTGAACTGTTATGTCTTGAACTGTATTTTCACATGCATCATAGCTATCATCGTCACAACAATACGCTAAAGTGCTTGCTATAAAGGTAGCAAAAATAAAATATAATTTCATTTTTTCGAGAAAAAAACAATATTTGCATATTGTATTAAAGTATTTCTGTATTGTCAAGTTGTTGTGATACTTGGGGGTAATTATATATCAATTGCGAACTATCAATATAACTATATATATTTCAAAGTCCATGTCCATTCCCGCAGCATGCTTTAAATATTGTCTTATACTGATATGTATCAAACGTTAAGCTTATACATAATTATTTTATTTCATTAACCTTCTGTTAACTTTTATCTGTTATCCTATATGTAATGATATTAGACGAAAGGAGATAGATATGTCTAAAATAATTAATAAATATAAAGTATTATTATACTTAGCTATACTGGGGGGGACAATATAGGAGAAGTA
>JAFUQI010000072.1 GCA_017481035.1 Alphaproteobacteria bacterium
CAGCTTCAATTGCAAACATAGAAAAAATAATATATATAAAATATGTGATATATTTTTTATTCATCATAACACATAACTGTTAACTATAATTACAGTATAGCATGGAGTTAATTATAAATGCAATGAATACATAAACCTTTATGGGAGTTTTTAGAGTTTGACTTACATCTCTCTACTAAGCTAACCTATTTATATAAAGATTAAATTTTTAAGGAATAAGTTTATGAAACACACTAAGTTAGTTATGTTAGGAGTTCTAACATCAAGTCTATATGCGTCTGGATTCTATGGAGGTGTTGATATAGGTGTATCGAACGTTAGAAGTAAATCAGATGGCTCTAAATCTGGAGTAGAGTTTGCTGGAAATGAAGTTAAAGAAGAAAAGAACAATAGGAAATCTAAAGTCAAGTTAAATCCTGGAATTTTTATTGGCTGCAAAATCAACTCAGAGGCGAATGGGGGGGGGGTAGAACTATCTTTTAATGCGAGAAAAGAGTTTCCTTCTCATAAAATGATGTCAAATGATTTAAGTATGTACTTTTCGAATTATAGAGAACAATTTTCAGGAACTCTAAAAGGATTCGTATCACATAAATTTAATAGTATAGATGCGTATATTGTTGGAGGAGTTGCTGTTAAGAATATTAAGTATACGAGTATGAGAGCTATTCTTTCGGAGCATTTTGAAATATTTGATTCATATAATTTAATGGCAATAAAAAAGAAAACGCATATAACTCCAGTTATAGGTTGTGGTGCAAATATTCCATTTAATGAGTCTTGGTTTGTTCGATGTGAGTATACTTTTGAGTTCCCAGTTAAAGTGTCTTTAAGTCCTGGAAAAGTTGCGGGCGGAGGAATATCTGGCAGGCAATATGTTACATATGGAAACCATAAGATTAATCACAAAATTCACAATGTGCGTTTTGGAATAGGACGTATGTTTTAAAGGTCTAGACTGCTTTAAATCCTTTATCAGTTAATACTCGGCCTCTTGGAGTTTTTTGTATTAAACCTTGCTGTATCAAGTAAGGTTCGATCACTTCTTCTATTGTGTTTGAAGATTCGCAAAGGGCAGCCGCTATTGTGTCTAGGCCAACAGGGCCTCCTCCAAACATATCTTTAATTAGGCTGATATATTTTTTGTCTTCTGAATCAAGTCCTAAGAGATCGACGTTTAACTGATTGAGAGATGTGATAGCTGTTTCTTTTGTTATACAAGTTTTTTGCTCAAAGCTAGCAAAATCTCTTACTCTTCGAAGCAGTCTATAGGCAACTCTAGGAGTTCCTCTTGATCGTCTGGCAATTTCTATAGCTGCTTCTTCTTCGATATCACAGCCCAAAAGCTTTGTGTTTCGTTCAATAATGGAGGCCAGTTCTTCTGTCGTATAAAATTCAAACCTTAAAGGTATCCCAAATCTTTCACGTAAAGGTTGAGATAAAAGACCAAGTCTTGTTGTCGCTGCGACTATAGTAAATTGAGGAATATCTATTCTAAGTGATTTTGCTGACTGGCCTTCACCTATTAAAATATCTATTTTAAAGTCTTCCATTGCAGGGTACAGCATTTCTTCGACAGCAGGTAACATGCGATGAATCTCGTCTATAAAAAGAACATCTTTTTCGTCCATGTTTGTCAGAATGGCGGCTAGGTCTCCAGGTTTTGTTAATATTGGTCCTGATGTTATCTTTATAGAAGATCCCATTTCGTTTGCTATTATTTGTGCCATTGTTGTTTTTCCAAGGCCTGGAGGGCCTGATAATAGCACATGATCTAAAGCTTCGTTTCTCGACTTAGCTGCGCTTAAGAATACAGAAAGGTTTGAACATATTTTTCGTTGTCCTGTGAAATATTCAAGGGTCTTTGGTCTGATTGTTTTGTCAATATGTGTATCTTCTGATATGTGGTCTGGAGAAACTATTCTTTCAATGTTCATGATCTAAAAGACTTTCCGCATCTGCATGTGTCTGCTTTGTTATTCTTTATAACGATTTCAGGTGACAATCCTTCTTTGATATCGATCGTTATGTCTTCTATAAAGTTATTTGCAGAAGTATCTATTATAAAGTCTATATCATCTATTGTGATCTTGTTTGTATTAGAAACATCTTGTATTAAGTCGAGATAAAGTATGTTGCCAGCGCATCCTCCTTGTTTTAGCTTAATAATAGGAGTCATATCGCATTTAGCTTTTAGTGTGCTTTTTATAAAAATTCTCGCATTTTCTGTTAGTTGTATCATTGTTTGTCTGTTATGTTTAAAGCTTTAAGGAGGTCGTTTAATTCTTGGCGTGCAGCTATGTGTGATAAACTCATCTGGGAAGTTGTTGCGTCTCTATCTAGAAGCGTTAATCCACTTAAAAATAATTCTCTGAATATTACGCGTTCCTTAAAACCTTTTGCAAGCCTGAAGCCTATTCTTTTAGAAAGGGCCGTAAGCACTCTATCAAGTTCTTGTCTGTTTTTTGATGCTATATTTGACATACGGTTTACAAGAACTATCCAATCTATCATTCCTCGATCTCTTATGGCTCTTTCTTTCTTTTGGTTCCATACCATATCGGCGTATGTGCTTGGTTTCAGGTCGTTCGATGATAAGTCGTGTATTTTAACTAAAAGATCTAGATCGATAAAACTTTCATTCATAGGTGTTATGATCACATCAGCAAACGAATGTGCAATTTTAGAAAGGTTATTATCGTTACCTGGTGTATCTATTATTATATAATCATAGTTTTGTAGCTCGTTTATCTTTGTAATAAAATTATCAAGATTAGATTTCTCCATTTCGGATATCGAATCTGTAACTGTATCAAACATGGCTGTATGATTTGGAGTTAGGATCGATGGATTTTGTAACTTCGTTTTTTCTCGATTTTCTATATACCTCGTAAACGTTCCCTGTCTTGCATCAACGTCTATTGTTGCAACGCTATATCCTTTGTTTAGAAGGCTTACAACAAGATGCATGGCAAGAGTCGATTTTCCTGTTCCGCCTTTTTGATTCCCAAAAACTATAACCTTTGGCATGAAAAATAAAATAAATAGCTTGTCTGTATATTCTAACATTTGCAAATGCAGATAGCAAGATAAGCTATGCTGTATTATTAATAAATTAAAATGTACTGGATTACTATATGTATTTTCAAAAATATATAGGTGGCCATACTGTGTCCGTTATATCAATGAAGCTTATGTATATGCTAGTTATCGTGTTGAGCATAAGCATAGTGGTGGGGGCGCTGGGAGCTGCCTGCTATTTCGATTACGGTTGTATATATTGCGTTGTGATGTGAAGCAAATTTTATGTTTATTTTATCCGTGTTTGTTATAAGCTTGGCATATCAGTAAGTATGCTTCTTTTATTGTACGATCAGAATCTGGCTTAATAATGATAATAAAACGTTATATGATGCTGCTTTGTTCGTAAGCCGATAGCTCCAAGCGTATCCGGCTTAATATGTGGACTGGTTGGCTTGTTTCGTTTGAGATACTACAAAATTTGTGAGTATTCTATAGTTTCATGGTGCAGTATAGCAATTATATAAATGAAGTAATGCTAGCTATTGTCTTTCGCATAAGCAGGCGGCGCCCCGCGCCATTCCCGCCGCCTGCTTTAATATATTGTTATCATGATGCCTTTCAATGTTAGCATTGTTGATTTGACGCAATTGATAGTATCAATTGCGAACTATCAATATGACTATATATATTTCAAAAAGGCTTAGGTTGCCATACTATGGCCATTATATCAATGAAGCTTCACTATATGTCAAGGTTCACTTACATAATGTTATTATATCAGTGATAAAGGAAGTGGCACTGCCACCCTTTTTTCAAAAAAATATAGTAGTAGTATTATATGGTTGCTGTAGTATGGTTGTCGTACTACGACCGCCACTGGTTCACCTAACGGTGAATGTGGCTTAGATTTGCTTTGTGTTTCTAATAGTGATCTATGACTTTAACGGTAATTAAGTTGTAAAAACTATTGAATTGTTTCGAGTATATGTTGTATGAAATATACGTTTGTTGTAATTATAGTACATTAAAAATAAAAATCAATAATTATTGTTAAAAATGAGTATTTGCCATGTTTTTATTGTTGGTTGTATTTGTGTTTTTAAATAAAACCTTGCAAAAATAAAGTACAATGTAATTAGGGGAGGCGTTTTTTATGGAGGTCTGTATGATCAAATTAAAAAAAGTTGTTTTAATGTTTGGTGTTGTAACTGCAGTTCATTGTAATGCAAATGATCAAAGGGCGTTTTTGTCTTGTGATAATATATTGGATCTTAGAGCTAAGGGAAATGGTGCGACATCAAAACCATCGTTATCTTATAAGGTTCCAGATCGTTTGTGTGACAATATAGGTAATGTTGATACAAAATGCCTAAAAAAAGAAGGTCCTTGTAAGGGAAGGGTTCGTACAACCAATAGTAAAAATTTTAAATTGCCAACAGCATCTGCTTTGACAAAACAAAAGAGCCCTAGGAGAGCGTCTAAGGGTGAGGTCGTTGAAAAAATGCTGAAGACGCCGAGAAGCAGTAAGCCATTAAATGAGCATAGTGGAGTGGGTTTAGCTTTCGCTGACATTATTGACAAATCAGGTAAAACCAATATATCGATTATGTTTGATGGAGATGGAAAAACTCATGCTTACTTGCTTTCAACGTTTGCCGCAAAGATAGAGGAAAAGATAGGGACGCAATTATGTAAATGTGCAGATTATTTTATTGGGTGTGGAAGTGGAGCGATACCAGCTGCTTATTGCGCGTATTCAAAAGAGCCTGTAAGCTTAATGTTAGATAATGTTATAAATTTGCCGTCTAAGCAATTAATATCAAGGGCCGAGTTTATAGGATTTAAATTTGTTGAATTTTTTGAAATAGTTAAAGATGCTGCTACGTCGTACTTAGGGAATGGAAAAATAAACGACTCATTACGTCACGGTGTAAGTGGTTTATCGTATGATAAAATAAACTTGAAGGATGCAGGCGAATTGGAAAGGATCTTTAACGAATCTACAACTGATCAGTTAAATGTTCCTTTGTTGGTTATTTCAAGCGAAGATAGCGATACATTGTCAAAACTTGTATATAAAAGTATAAAGTTTAGAAACCAAGAAGCTCGTGCAAAGGTTGCAAAAACAGCTAATTTAGAAGTGTTAAGGTTGATCGAAGATGTAATAAGTATTGGCGATGCTGCTTCTGATAGCGATTTAAGTTCTATAGTGTCTGCGACAAATTCGATTAACTTGAAGGTTAAAAAATCAATTAAAGAAACTGATATGAAGCAAAATTTGAATATGGTTTCAGTACAAGAGTCATTAACTAGAAAAGGGTTAGATAGGATAATGATTAATATTATTGCTGATACAGTGGCAACTACACCGAATGACCAGATAATTGCGTGTTGTAGTAGTAGTGTTAAATGTAGTGAAGATTTGAATAAAATAATTTCGTTAAATTATAGATTTACTGTTCCGACAAGCATTTATGGTTTAAACACTTCAAAAATTAAATTAGCAACAAGTAATGCGATGCAAAGAATATTTAGTTGCGATGAACAAACACAAAATGATGTTTCATGTTTAACTGGATTGTTGACAGACTTTATGACTCAATATACTTCGAAAACAATATGTAACTTGTAAGCGAATAGGCTAGGGATACTCCCTAGCTTTTAGAAGTATCAAAAATAGTTTTTTGTTTGTATAATTTTATCTTTCTAGTTCAATCTTAATGAAATCTGTATTTCCAGCAAATGTAAGTCCTGTGATTTTTTCTATTGTTTCTAATAAATTTTCTTTGTTGGTTTTGTTTGTTATATATGTGCATTCTTTTGGGACTCTTATATATGTGCATTCTTTTGGGACTCTAATGATTACATGTTTATCTTTTGTGCCGTTTAGACGTATTGGTGGACATCTACAAATGCTGCTATATTTTTCGTTGATTTTTTTTGGAAGTATAAGAATTGATCCTTCTTGCATAATAATTGGCTTTGAAATAAAACAACTTGAAAGTATTGAACATTCAGAGATATCGAATATACTTCCGGCTTCGTTTAATAGACTTCCTTTAATATAATCATTATTTGAAATATCGATAGATCTTAAATTGTTGTGCAATTTTATTATTCCTTTATTGCTAAGGGTATTATATATATAAATGTATTCAGTGCCTATATTGATTGTTCCTATGTTGGTAAAGGGGCCTTTTATATACAAGTAGCCTTTTTTGATATTTATTGTTCCATTGTTAATATTGCTTTTTCCTTCTAGTTGTAAATTAGCATCTTGTTTCATAGTTATTATGCAATTATTTAATAATTCATCTTTGCATATTAAATTGAATACAAGTCCATGTTCAAAAACTTTTGCATCAATTATTTCTAATTCATAATATTTGTCTATTGTAAGTGGTTTATATGCTATCCAACAACAATCACCTGCTTTAAATATATACTTTTTGTCGTGGGCCCAATAGTTTTTTCCTTTTGTAATATTAACATTGCTCTTTGGTCCTATAACAATTTTGTTAGTTAGGTGTATACATTTTTCTCTTGTTGTATTGTTAATTGATGTGTAAAAAGCATATATTGTAACTATGCAAAATATGATTTTAAGGAACATGAATATAGATTTATGATTCATTTTTTTCTGTTATGTTATATACATATATTGCGCACAGTATAGAAACATTATATATACATTGTTATTGTACGTCAATACATTTGTTTTTAAGTGTTCGACAAATAATTGTTTGTAAGTATGCTTGTTGATTGTGTAGTGTAGAGTTATTTTCGTTATTAATTATTCTTTGTTTTTTGGGGTAAATTAAATTAGAATTTATAGGTGCCAGCGAGGTTTAGTAGTCAAGTTTATGAACAATGAATACATATTTGCTCATCTAACTGTAATTATACTTGTTTCGGCGATATCTGGTATTTTATTAGCCAGGTTAAACCAGCCAATAATGATAGGTTATATACTTGCTGGGATAGCCTTTGGCCCAAGCGGCTTTGGATTAATAGCATCTGAGACTCAAATTCAGTTTTATTCAGAACTTGGAATATTGCTTCTTTTGTTTGTTATAGGCATAGAATTAAATGTAAGATCATTCGTAAAAATGTGGAGGATTCCAACGTTATTTACGTTAATTCAAGTTTTAGCAAACGCTGGTATTGCTGTTTTGGTTTCAACTGTATTTGGAGCTAACCTTGGGGTCTCTTTGCTTATTGCCTTTATAATCTCATTATCATCAACCGCAGCAATAATAAAAGTGCTTGAATATATAGGAGAGTTAAAGACGGATGTGGGGCATATTTCTATAGGGATACTGGTTGCTCAAGATATAGCAATAGTACCTATGATGCTAATAATTAGAGAAAGCGGTAAATTCAATATGGAGGTCGTTATAGATTTGGTTGTCGCAATAGGTTTAGTCATATTGCTTATAAAATACCTTAGCAAAAAGGATAAGATCAATCTACCAACTAATAAGATTTTGCCTAACTCTGATTTAACGCCTGTTGTTACTCTTGCCTTGTGTTTTTTAGCTGCAGCAATCGTTGTTATGTTTGGATTGTCTGAAGCTTATGGTGCATTTCTAGCTGGTTTGTTTCTTGGCAATACCCAAGAGAGACATAATATATTGAATAGTATTAAACCGATTCAGAATGTGCTTTTAATGGCTTTTTTTATATCTGTCGGTCTAATGTTTGATTTGCATTTTCTTTTGGAAAATTGGCCTATAGTATTGTTAACATTGCTTATTATTACTGCTTGGAAGATAGTTTTTAACACAATAGTTTTGAAGTGGTTTTCTATAGAGTTGGCGAAGGCTGCATCTATAGGTATTATATTGGCTCAACTTGGTGAGTTTTCGTTGGTCCTTGCAAATGTTGCGACTCAGTCAAGTATTATTGGTGAGTTTGGACAAAAGCTTATAATATGTGTAACGGCACTTTCATTGTCGAGTGGAAGTTTTTTTATAGCGTTATCCAATCGATCAAAGAGGCTGTCGTATTTGGGAGACAATTCCTTGTCGTCTTTGATAAAAAGTTTGTTTTCAATAAAGTTTGCTAAAGAAATAAGGAAGCTTTCATTTGAATACCAACAAATGAAAAAAGATAACTAGGAGTTTCGCATATAAAAAAGAGCCATACTTTTAATATATTTTCGTTGTTTGCTTATTTGAATTGTGCTGGCATTAGTATGTGTTTTTTCTTGTGTTGAGCCAAGGTGATTATCAATATAGAGCTTTAAGATATTACAAAGATTATAATGATGTTATAAAATTTTGATATTCATGGTTTTGCGATAGTTCTGCGTGTGTCCCAAAAGCGCTCTGGTTTTTCCCAAGATATAAAATTTTGCTTGATGAAACAATTGTTTCTGGTGTTTTTGTCGCGATTATAATGCCTTTTCTTTTTGCTAGATGATTTACATATTTGTCAAAAAGTTGCTTTGTTTCTTTGGTGTCAAACTGCTCTGGTTCGTTTATCAAGACAATTTTAGGTTTTTGAATAGCTATTCTGGTCATCTGTACCTTTAAAAGTTGTTGGAATGTTAATGCTATGTCTCCATCTCTATCATATACATCCTGATGTTCCATTCCTAAAATATCAAAGCGATCTAGTATTTCCTTATTAATGTTTCCAGTAATTTCTATATTTTCTTTGATTGTTCCGTGTGTAAGGAAGAATTGATAATCAAAAAAACCTATGTTCGATCGTATTGAATCTTGGGACAGCTGTGTGATAGGGGTTCCTGATATGTATATTTGACCAGATTGATGGGTGCTAAATTTTAGAATCAAATCAAATATATTTTTTGCAGATATAATATTTTCGCCTGTTATTGATATAAATTCATTCGGTAGCATTGAAAATGAAATATTTTTTATTGTTGGTTTATCTGTTATTGCATTCGGTTCGTGGAAACTTACTCCATGGAAAGCTATAAACATATTTTTTTTATTTGCTGGTTTTGTTCCGGTGTTTTTTTGCTTTTCAAATGATTGTTCTTTCTTGAAAGATTTTAATTTAATTAAGCTGTTAAAGAATAAAAAGCTTAAGATTATAGCGATAAAAAATTCAGGATATTTGAATTGTTTTAAAATATAATCAAAAAATATTTTATCTGCTAGTATGATTTTTAAGATTATTAGCGGCGTGAATATGATGACTAGTTTCCACCAAGATCTCCATATTAAATTGTTTAAAAAATGCAGTGTATTTGAAAGTTCAGTTTTATTTAATGTTCGCATTTTGTTTATAATAAAATCAAAACATTTATAATATTGGATTCCTTTTATTTTCTGAATGTTTGGCGTTTCTAAATGTAAATTTCTGCATTTTTGTTTTGTGCTTTTTTTTATAATATTAAATATTCTTGTTATAAGAAATATAATGAACATAGATACTGATAACACGTATAGTGAATCTCGATTTTTTTGGTATAGTGTTATATCTAGAGATAAAATATATGCAGCTAAAGGAATTATCTTGGAGAATATATTGTAGTTTTGTTGATGGTATTCTTTGATAATTTCATTGTTTTGGTTCTGTATTTTCTGGAACGTTTCTTGGCTGTATTGTGTTAAATCAATTGTTAGAATTTGTTTAGTTAAATATATCTGGTATTGAGTAGATTTTTTATGTGATATTAATATTGCATAATATATATAACAAACTTGCAGAGTGCAGAATAAAAATATTGATATTATGCACAGATCGGTTAGTGATAACTCTGATATAAAAACCGATGATCCAAATGTATATGAAGTAAGTACAATTACCGGAACTAATAAAATCAAAAATCCATAAGGTATATACAGATTCGCAATTTTCATGATTCCTTGGTGGAGCCAAGGGGGATCGAACCCCTGACCTCTACAATGCCATTGTAGCGCTCTCCCAGCTGAGCTATGACCCCGATATAAATGCTACTTTTATGATAAACAAACTCTTAAATTTTTGCAATGATTTTTTCTTGAAATTGTATGAGCTTGTTTGCTGGCTATAATATTAAGTTTGTGTTCGTATATCATTCAGGCTTTTTTGTGTATTTTCTAGTTTTAAAAAAAGCTATTTTGTTTTATAATGGTATATCATAAGGTTTTAATGTTTTGCCTAAAAGGATATAATGGCTTTAAAAATAAGATTAGCAAGAGGCGGTTCGAAAAAGCGCCCATTTTACAAAATAGTTGTTGCAGAAAATACGTCACCAAGAGACGGTAAGTTTGTTGAAAGAATTGGTTCATATAATCCATTATTAGAAAAAACTAATGCAGAGAGATTGGTTATAGATTCTGAGAGAGCAAAGCACTGGTTATCAGTTGGTGCAAAACCGACAGACAAGTTATCGAAGCTTTTGGCAGAACTAAAAATAATAGACAAACCTGAGGTTCGTGATACTCCAAAAAAATCTGCTCCAAAGAAGAAGGCGCAAGAACGACTGAAAGCAGAAGCTGAAAAGAACGCAGCATAGCAATAGATGAATGGCAAAAGAATCTGTATAGCAAAGATAACGAAACCGCGCGGGTTAAAAGGTGAAGTGCGGATTACGTCATATACGGATTCTCATCTTTCAACTTTTCAAAATATTATACTAAGTACCGGCGAAAAAGTAGATCTTGTAAATATAAAAAAAATTGAAGAAAGAGAATACTTGGCTTTTTTGACTGGGGTTAACGATAGGACAACGGCGGAAAGTTTTGTTAATAAATATTTGTATGTTTTCAGATCAGATTTACCAGCATTGCGAGATGATGAATATTATTTTGAAGACTTGGTCGAATGCAAAGTAGAGGATCAAAATAGCATTTTGCAAGGAGTAGTAAGTGGTGTTTTTGATTATGGTGCTGGTGCGTTCATAGAGTTAACGTTAAACTCTGGAAGGTTAGCCACGATCCCATTTAATAAAAATTCAATTATATCTGTAAATATAGTAGATAAGATAATCGTGATTGATAAAACATTTATAATACAATGAACAATCAAATTTACATAATAGCTGGAGAGCCTTCTGGGGATTGTATAGGTCATGAAGTCATAAAATCGCTTCATAGTTTGCATCCAAAAATCAACTTAAAAGGTATTGGAGGAATTTTGATGGAAGAGGTTGGGGTAAAGAGCCTCTTTGATATCAAAGAAATAGCTATTGGTGGAATAGTTGAAGTTATACCAAAAGCTTTGAAAATAAAAAAACTTATTGATTTGGCTATATGTGATATAAAAAAAATAAATCCAAGTGTTTTGTTAACGATAGATTCTCCAGGATTTTGTTTTAGAATAGCAAAAAAAATAAAGAAAGAATTGCCTAATACAAAGTTGATTCATATCGTTGCTCCAAGTGTTTGGGCATGGCGCAAAGGGCGAGCAAAGAGCATAGCAAAACTATATGATTGTTTGCTTACTTTGTTTGATTTTGAGCCAAGATATTTTTCAAAATTTGGACTTGATGTCAGGTTTATAGGTCATCCGGCTATTCAGAAGTTTAATTCTACAAACAATGAAAAATCTAATGAAATATTGGTGATGCCAGGAAGTAGGGATCAAGAGGTCGTTAAACTTTTGCCAGTATTTATAGATGCTGCAAGAAAAATAAAAGCAAATAAAATAATTATTCCAACTTTGCCTCATTTAAAAAAACTTATTCAATCATTAACAAATGGTGGAGATATAATTATTGTTGAAAACGAACAAGAAAAATTAATGTATTATCGGCGTGCTAAGTTGGCAATAGTCGCGAGTGGAACTGCAACATTGCAGCTTGCGTTATCAAAATGTCCAATGGTCGTTTGCTATAAAATTGCCAATATTACATATAAAATTTTGCGAAAATTGGTGAGGGTAAAATATATTTCTTTAGTAAATATTATCTTGAATAGACGAGTTGTGCCTGAATTGATACAAAACGATTGTACTTCGGAAAAAATAGTAATGGAGTGTAATCAATTAAATTTCGCAGAACAAATAAAAAACTTTTCAAAACTTCAAAAAAAAATTCAAAATGGTTGTGAATATCCATCTGATATCGCCGCAAATGTGATAGCAGAATACATGAAAAAATCAAAAATCAAACAAAAAATTTAAAGGGCATATTTTTTTGTATTTTTAATATTTTTGAGTAGATTCTTCTTTGATAATAGCTCTTAAATTTGTTAGACTTAAGATATAAACGTATTAATTTTTACGGAAAAAGTTATGAATAAAAACGCACTATTAGGACTAATTGCTGCAGTATCATTAGTCGTTGGAGCTTGTTCTTGTGGATGCAATGTTAAACAAGGAGCAGGTAGCTTTGCACCAGGAACAGCTGAGGATTTTGAAGCCAATGTTCCAAACGTAGTTTATTTTGATTTTGCCAAATCAAATCTACTAGATTCAGCAAAACCAAGAGTAGATGCTCAGGCAGCCTGGTTGAAGACGTATACAGATGCGAAAGCTGTAGTTTCAGGACACACTGACGTTCGCGGAACTGCTGAATACAACATGGCATTAGGGCAAGCACGTGCAAACACAGTTGTTAAAGCTCTTGAAGATCAAGGTGTTGATGCAAGCAGATTAACGCCAGTATCTTTTGGTAAGGAGAGACCAGTTAATACGGATACAACCGAAAAAGCACATGCTGAAAATCGCAGAACTGTAACATCAGTTTCGCAGAACCGTAATGTCAGTTAACTAATAAAAATAAGCAAGCGACAATCGCTGTCGCTTGACACATAGTTCAGTTATATGAAAAACGTTAACAGTTTTGTAGGTATATCAAACAATATAAAGTTAACGATCAAAATTTTTGTGATCGTTTTAATGTTCTTCTATTTTGCTTTTCATGTTGTGAATGGAGAAAACGGTTTCGTTTCATACATTGAGATAAAAAAAGAATTAGAGCCAAGTATTCAAAAACTTCAAAAGATTCAACATGAATATGAGCAAATGAAAAGAAGGGTAAAATTATTAAGTGACACTTCTCTTGATTTGGATTTATTGGAAGAAAGAGCTAGGGTTATATTAAACTATTGTTATCCAAATGAAATTATTGTTAAGCGTTCAAATATAATAAATTAAATTTCATTGTAACATCTGATAGCAATTGTATTGCTTATAAAATCGTCTGCTTGAATCGAGTAACGTTCCGCCAAGCTAAATATCGTATTGTAGTTATATGCCATCATAAATTATTTATATGTGTGTTAATGTCGTGTGAGGTTGACCTTTCATGTTAGCGTGCTTGTTAATGCAAAAGATTTTGGTATATTGACAGTTTAGGTGTATTTCCTATAATCTATTAATAACCATTTAAAATAAAGTCAAAAATTTTTTGTGTTAAAGGGTATTGTTGTTGTTGAGTCTCCTGCAAAGGCAAAGACATTAGGCGCATATTTGGGTAATGAATATAAAGTTATCGCAAGTTATGGGCACATAAGAGATCTTGTTTCGAAAAACGGATCTGTTGATCCAGATAATCACTATAAGATGCTTTGGGAGTTTAATGCCAGAGGGAAAAAACAAATATCAGAGATAACTGGTGCTTTGAAAAACTCTGATAAGTTATTTCTTGCAACTGACCCTGATAGAGAAGGGGAGGCTATATCTTGGCACATTCTTGAAACGTTAAAAGAAAAAAAAGCTTTAAAGGACAAAGTAATTAATAGAGTGGTTTTTCATGAAATAACCAAGTCTGCTGTCAAACATGCTTTTGAGAATCCTCAGGAACTAAATCAAAGTTTGGTCGAGGCCTATTTGGCTCGAAGGGTTTTGGACTATCTAGTCGGTTTTTCTTTGTCTCCTGTGTTATGGCGCAAGATGCCAGGAGCAAAGTCTGCCGGACGCGTTCAATCTGTTGCATTGCGGTTGATAGTCGAACGTGAACTGGAAGTTCAAAGATTTAAAAGTGAAGAATACTGGACAATACATGCTGACTTTGAGGCTGAAAAAGGATCATTTTCTGCTAATTTAACTCATTATAATGGGAAAAAACTTGAAAAGTTAGATATAAAAAATGAACAACTTGCAAATGATATAAAGTCTGTCATAGAACAAAAAAAGTTTTATATAGATAATGTAGAAAAAAAATCCGTAAAACGAAATCCATATGCTCCTTTTACTACTTCAACACTACAACAAGATGCTGTTCGTAAACTTGGCTTCAGTGCGAAGAAGACAATGCAGATTGCTCAAAAGTTATATGAAGGTATCTCTATTGGCGGAACTATAAGCGGTCTTATAACGTATATGAGGACTGATAGTACAAATCTTTCAAAAGATGCGATAGATGAGTCTAGAGGGTATATAGGTTCAAATTTTGGAGATAAGTATTTGCCGAAATCTCCAAGGATATATAAGACAAAGACAAAAAACGCTCAAGAAGCTCACGAGGCGATTAGACCAACGTCATTTGAAAGGAGTCCTGAGAGTATGTCTCAGTATCTTGATTCTGATGAGTTGAAACTGTATGAGTTAATATGGAAGCGCGCTCTAGCTTCACAAATGGAAAGCGCTATAATTGATCAAGTGTCGACAGAGATAATTTCGAATGATAAAACAGAAATATTTAAGGCAAATGGTTCGACGGTATCTTTTGATGGTTTTTTAAAAGTCTATGTTGAGTCAACTGATGATGATCAAGAGGATAAAAAATCTAAAAAACTTCCACCATTAACAGAAGGAGAAAATTTAGAAATTTTAAATATTTTGAGTTCGCAACATTTTACGCAGCCTCCACCAAGATTTAATGAAGCAAGCCTTGTTAAAAAACTTGAGGATTTAGGTATAGGCAGACCTTCAACATATGCAACTATTATAAATGTTTTGCAGGAAAGAAAATATGTGTCTTTGCAAAAGAAAACTTTTATTCCAGAAAACGTCGGATTCCTTGTCACTTCGTTCCTTAGAAACTTTTTCTCAAAGTATGTTGAGTATAGCTTTACAGCAAATTTGGAAGAAGAATTAGATGATATTTCAAATGGCAAGATTGTATGGGAAAATGTTTTAGATAAGTTTTGGCAAGAATTTAATAGCAATATAAATAACGCTCAAGAGCTTGCTGTTACTGATGTGATAACCAAAGTTGAAGAAGATTTAAACGATTATATATTTCACGATGCTCCTGAAAATAGAGTTTGTCCGTTATGTAAGAAGGGAAAAATAGGATTGAAGTTAGGTCGATACGGTGCTTTTTTAGGCTGCTCAGACTACCCTAATTGCAAATATACAAAACGACTTGGTAATGGAGAATCAGGTAATTCTGCCGAATATGACAAAGATAATAAAACAGAAATCGGAAAAGATAAAAACAACAAAAACGATAAAGTATACTTAAAGAAAGGGCCTTTCGGATATTATTTTGAATGGGAAAAGACAAAGGATGCAAATGATAAAGGTGGCAAAAAACCAAAGCGCTTATCGGTGCCGAAGTTTATAGCAGATCCTTTAGAAATGAATATTCAAGATGTAATGATCCTTGATTCTTTGCCAAAAAGTTTGGGGGTTGATCCTAATACTAATTTGGAAGCGCAGGTTGTATTAGGAAGATTTGGTCCATATCTTAAAGTTGGAAAGTTGTCTTATAAATTAGAAAAAGATTTGAGCTTTATAAGACTAACGCTTGATGATGCAATAAATATAATAAAAAAACAAAATGGCTAGTACAATAATTATAAAAGATATGAGTAATCGATTGGTTTATTAGAGTTTGTATTTGATTTCGCAAAAGTAGTAGAAAAATATGCTGTATTGTAATACAATTTGTTGTGATATTATTATTAATTCTTGTCAAGATTAATGCTTTCTGCGATACGAAATCAAATAGCAATTGCGTTGCGTTTTTTTCAACAAACTGACGACTATTCGATTTCTTGTGATGATATTTGTTTGGATCAGCCAAATGATCCATCTCGAGGAGATCTTTATACAAATGCTGCTATGATGTTTTCTAAAAGGCTGCGAGGTTCTCCTATTAAGATCGCAGAAAAAATCAAGGAGCATTTATGTAGTCTTGAAGTAATAGAAAGCGTTTCGATTGATGGGCCTGGATTTGTCAATTTTGTTCTAAAGAATATTTTTTGGAATTCTGTCATAAATAAAATATTAATTGATGGTTGTGATTACAGCTCATGCAATTGTTCGAATAATGAACGAATAAATGTTGAGTTTGTATCTGCAAATCCAACAGGTCCACTTCACACAGGGCATGCTAGAAATGCTGTGTTTGGAAGTGTTATATCAAATTTGCTGGAAAAAATAGGGTATGATGTTACTAGGGAGTTTTATATAAATGACCAAGGCAATCAGATAAAGGCATTAGCTCGGTCCTTGTTTCTAAGGTATAAGGAGGCATTAGGTGGCACAATAACAGCTGATCAGTTTACTGAAGATATGTATTGTGGTGACTATGTTAAGGATACGGCAAAAGAACTTATAGATATTTATGGCGATAGGTTTTTAAACAAATCCGAAGATCAGTGGCTTCCTATTCTTTGCAAATTCTCAATAGATGCGATGTTGCGTAACATAAAGTTGGATCTTGCATCTATAGGGGTTGTAATGGATCAGTATACATCTGAGGCTGCAATATGCAAAAAACATATGGTCGAAGAAGCTTTAGAAAAGCTGAAAGATAACGGTGATATTTATGATGGGATCTTGCCTAGGCCAAAGGGGATTTCAGAAGATGACGATTGGGAAGAGCGTCCACAGACTTTGTTTAAGTCAACCAAATATGGAGATGATGTTGATCGAGCAATAAGAAAGTCAGATGGAACTTGGACATATTTTGCTGGCGATTTAGCTTATCATCTTGATAAGATTAAAAGAGGTTATTGTAAAATGGTTGGCGTTCTTGGAGCAGATCATAACGGATATGTAAAAAGATTGCAGGCTGCAGTCAAAGCATTGAGTGATGATAAAGCAGAAATAAAAATTAGGTTATATCAACTTGTAAACTTTTTAGAAGATGGGAAACCTATAAAGATGTCAAAGCGTTCTGGAACATTTATCACTTTAAAAGACGTTGTAAATCGTGTTGGCAAGGATGTTACAAGGTATATGATGATATCAAGGCATCATGATGTTATGATTGACTTTGACTTTGTTAAGGCTGTTGAATGCTCGATGGATAATCCGTTGTTTTATATCCAATATGCATATGCGCGCATATGTTCTGTATTTAGAAACTATACTGATGGCAATACAGATATTGATAGCAACTTACTAATAAATGCAGATAAAACAAGCTTAAAAGATGAATCAGAAGTAGGTTTAATGAAGGCATTATTGCTATGGCCTGAGTATGTCAAAGGAGCTGCGAAGGCATTAGAACCACACAGGATACCAACATACTTGCAAAACATAGCTTCTTTATTTCATAGTTTATGGAACAAGGGAAAGACGAATACAACTCTCAGATTTATAGATAAGACAAATGAAGCCGAAACGAAGGCGAGATTATCGTTGTTAAAGGCTACAAAAACTGTTATAGAGGACGGGTTGAATATCATGGGTATAACTCCTATGGTTGAAATGAGATAAGCGGAGGAAACACTTATATGTTGGGGAACTTTAAAAAACGACCAAAACGTGATGAAAGGCAAAGGTATCAACGTTATGATGATATATTTATAAACAGGCCTCAACATGATAGGCAACAAGCGAATCAGAATAGGGATCCTTATAGTGAATTTCAACGCAATGACCAGTATAGAGATTATCGGAGATATCCTCAGGAAGAGACTATGGATGACTATGTTCCTCCTAAATCAAGTGACCAGTTTTATCCTCAGTCTTCAGATATGAGGAATATAAGGGATATACCTGATGAGAATAGAATACGGTTTCAAAAAATGCAATTGCCACCATTGCAGCGTTATACCCCAAACTTAAAGGATAACGTTTATCCTGATATGAACAGAAGTTATTGGGATGACGAGCAAGTTGAACAAAGGTATAGTTATCAAGGTAGATATGCAACAGTTGGAGACATATGGCAAAAATTTTTTATTACTTTCGGTGTTATACTTGGTTTAGTCGGTATTACTTGGGTGGTATATAGTTTTATAGCGTCTGATCAAAATCAATCAAAGCAAAATGGTCCTGTTGTTATAACTCCTGAGCATACATCTTTTAAGGTTTTCCCAGAAAATCCTGTATCTTCCGAAATAAACAATAAAGATAAAACTGTCTATAACGTTATAGATAAAGGAATGTCAAGTCTTATTCCCGAAAATGAAAATGTATTAAGTGCTCAGGAAGATACGATGCAATTACCTCAGATAGCTACAAATAACAATATCGAAGAATATACAATTATTGACGATAAGATATATTACATAAAATTATCTGTTGGTGAGTCAATCCAAGCTCTTGAGAACGAAGTTAAATTGCTTAAAACAAAGCACAAAGACTTTATAGATAGTAAAAATTGTAAAATAAAGAAAGTAAGTAATTCTCGTGGTGAGAAAGCATATGCTATATTAGTTGGTCCATTTCAAAACCAAGATAGTGCTATAGAAGTTGCTAAAGAGATAGGTATCAAATGTTCTGTAATTTCTGTAAGGAACAAATAGTGCCAAATTTTTGTTATTGACAACATAGTTAACGAGCGTACTAGATATATTTTCAAAAAGTCTCAGGTTGCCGTTGCCATACTATGGCAATGATAGCTATTGCTTTGTGCATAAGCATGTGGCAGGAATGGCGCGGTAGCTGTCTGCTATTTCGATTTCGGTTATATATGTTGTGTTGTGACGTGCGCGAATTTTATGTTTATTTTATGCGTGTTTGTTATAAGATTGACGTATCAATAAGCATGCTGCTCTTAGTGTACGATCAGAAATGGGCTTAATGTCGCTTGGAGCCGCTGGCTTAAGGTGGCTAGTTTCATTTGAGATACTACTAAATTTGTGAGTATTCTATAGTTTGTTGATGTAGTTGTGGAGCCATGATGTTTATATACTGGTTCCGCCACCTATTGGTCGCAATTGATAATATCAATTGCGAACTATCAATATGACTATATATTTTCAAAAAGGCTGTTCGCATTATATCAATTCAGCTAAGCCTTACCTGTCAAGGCACGTTTCACTCTAAAGGCCATTGACAGCGGCTTGCTTCATTTATATTTCTTTCTTCGAACCTTTTTTCAAAAAAATATA
>JAFUQI010000073.1 GCA_017481035.1 Alphaproteobacteria bacterium
ATTATGGAGCTAGATATTTAGATCCAAAATATTCGATGTGGATAAGTACTGACCCTGCCTTGGGAGAATATATCCCACAAGCCCCAATAAATGATGAAGCAAAGAAAAATAATCAGAATTTACCGGGTATGGGTGGTATTTTTAATCACATCAATAGCAATTTGTACCACTACGCCGGGAATAATCCGGTGCGGTATACGGACCCAGATGGCCGGGAAGATGAGATTGTAATAAAGACTTATATACCTACCGAACCCAAAAGAGAAGAAACAACTAGTTTTACTAGCGTTACACCTTCTGCCAATTATAAACAACAAACTCAAAATCAAAATAAGGAACAAAAAGCACTTTGGGGACAAGCAACCTTTGTTGATGGTTTGGGTGAAAACTCCTGTTATATGCAAGCTGGGGTATATTGTTTATCTTCAGAGCTCAATGATTCAAAAATGAATAAAAATATATACGGGCAATGCCAATTAGATGTATTAAATGCAGATTTTTCAACAAGTTTTTCTGATGGAGGATTAGGAAGTGGTTTTTCACTTAATGGTGTTTCTATTAGTGGCAAATTGGGGTATCAAGGAGATGACGTACTTGCATCTATAGGAGGTTCTATAGGTTTATCAGTAGGAGGAGAATTTACACTGGATGTTGAGAAAGGAATTTTCATATTTGATCTTAATTTTATTCTAGGTGCTAGAGTAGAAATATATTGGAAGAGGAATGATAAATGAAGAAAAGAGTTTTGTTTATATTTATTGCAGTTTTATTAATTAATATGTTTTTTGCAATTTTATTAACTCAAACAAGATTGGTTTCTCAAAAAGATACAGTATTTTTATTGCTTGTTTCTTATGTTGTATATTGGATATTTAATTTATATTTGTATATACAAATTAAAATAAAAAATATATCGGGTTATTATTTTTCATTAATCATAGGGATTGTTGTATGCTTTATAGCCTTTGTTATTTTTATAATTAATTTAAAAGGTGATAAAGTTATACTTATTCCAATGATGTTTGTTTTTTCTTTATTATGTACTTTTTTTAATTGGATAATATATGAAAGAAAAAATAATTCAAAATAGAACCATTGGAGATGATTTAAACTACGAATTTGTGTATAATTATGATGAGAACTATGCACACAGATTAGTGAACATAGGAAACCGTTACTATAAATATGATAGCAACGGAAGTATCATCTGCGAACAAGAAGGAGCATTTGAAGATAGCGAAGAAATTGTATACAAAAAAGTAACAGAAGAAGCTGAAAATGTATATTCAACCGATTATGGCTGGGGACTTTTCAAAGAAGAAATAGGAGGAAGTTCAAATAGTGTAACTCGCTATAAGAGAACATACTCATGGAATGAAAAGAACCAATTAATAAGTTCAGTTGATGATAGTTACAGCACATCTTATGTTTACGGACAAGATGGACAAAGAAGTAATAAATATACTGCAAATAGCGAAACCTTGTACTTTAACAAGATGTGGACACTTCACACAGACAGTGGAAACTCAAGTTATGGTGGACAATATGCAAAAAATATTTATCTTGGAGAAACAAGAATTGTAACCAAACTAAATAGTGGTAACAATCCAACATACCAAGAAGAATATTACAAACAGTATTATTACCACAGTGA
>JAFUQI010000074.1 GCA_017481035.1 Alphaproteobacteria bacterium
CTCGCCGCCAATAGTATCAAAAGCTATACACGAACACTCAAAGCGTTTTTCTCTTGGTGTAACGATGAAGATATTACTACATTAAATATCAAATCATACAAAGGCGAAGAAACTATCAAAGAAACATATAGCGACAGCGAATTAGAGATATTATTAAAAAAGCCGAATACGCGCCGCTGTAAGTTTTCAGAGTATAGAAACTGGGTCATTATTAACCTACTACTAAACAACGGGTGTCGTGCCGCTACTATAAGAAATATACAGATACGTGATGTTGATTTAGAGAGCCGCGTGATATATCTACGACACACAAAAAACAAACGCGCACAGGTTATTCCCCTATGCGGCGCGCTATGTAGTATATTCAATGAGTATTTGTTGATTCGTGGTGGAGATGAAAATGATTACCTATTCCCCACCGAAAACAATATGCAATTAACAGAGAGCGGATTGCGTAGCAGTATAGCAAGATATAACAAAAGACGAGGAATCCAAAAGACAAGTATACACTTATTCAGGCACACATTCGCACGCAAGTATCTTGTTGATTGCGGCGGTAATGCTTTTACATTACAACGACTTTTGGGACACTCTACACTTGATATGACGAAGCATTACTGTGCTATCTTTGATGCAGATATAGCAAAGAATTATGACACCTTTTCCCCACTGATGCAAATGAAACAGAGTAGCCAAAAGATAACAATGAAGAAATTACGCAAGTAGCGGAAACAACGAAAAAAGCGGGAGGTATGCGCCTCCCGCTTATGCTTTATTAAAATTCAAAAACACCTTGCTTTACTTTTAATATTGGTGTTGTTTGCTCTTTCTCTTTAATTGTAGGTCTTTTGATTACAACCTCTTTGACTTTTGGAGCTTGTATCGTTTCTGCTAATGGTAAATCAGACTATGTATTTATACCATTATTTGTTTCATTCTCTCTATTATATATTTCTCTATCCTATGCCGCTACTTTTGGAATGTCAGCCGTTATAGGCTAACCGCACAGCGTATTATTTTCAAAGTCATAGCCGCGGCTCTCACATTGTTCCACTTGTAGTATTGCGTGGCGCGCTTGAGGTAGCTCATAAAAATCATACCCGTTGCTACTATTAGGAACTAAATATCCTTTATCTACAAGCACCAAAAACTAATCTCTGTATGTAGAAGTCGGCATCCCTATTCTCTGCCTTATATCGGCAGGAGATAACGCAAGATTATATCCGTCAGCATTTGCCGCAAGGTATAGATAAAGCCTTAAAGCGTGCGCCCCGAGGTCGCGGCTCGCATACATCCAGTTTTCGTTCTTAATGCCAAGAAAATCGGTCTTTGCACGCTCACGATGAACGCGCACCATTCGTTGATTAGGAAAGGTTTGAGGCATATTACACACCTCCTTTCTTGCCTAAATCATTCAGCATATCGCGAAGCTATGAGATAGCCTCAGCCTCAAGCCTGATACTGATACGTGATAGCACCTTTTCAGCTATGCGGTCAATCTCTCTTTCGCTTAACATTTCATCCTTTATCATTTGCTTTTGGAAATACCACTATAACATAATATCTCCTGTCTTTTCGACCGCCTCTAAGTAGCGGTCGAACATTGATTTGTTCTACATATTGTTTTCTCCTTTTTCTCTATATTTTAGAAAAGCATATTTATCTTTTCTGTAATAATATTATACAAAAATTTTTTATTAAAATAAAGTAAAGGTGATTTAAGACACGCCCCGCGGGTACTATTACGGGATAAAAATTATATTACAAGGCAATCAGCGTTGTGTCTGGTCTATTCCGCTACGAAATACATTATTTTTTCTCCGTTATCGTCAAAATGATGCAAAATATATTGTTATGTAGCGAAATGAATAAAAACAGTGAAATACAAAGCAAACTGACGATATTTCAAGCGTTTTTCTCTGTTTTCTACTGGAATAGACAAAAACAAAGTTTTTTCAAATATTTTCGTCAAAATCATTGACATTATATATATATATATATAATTAGATGTATAATTTTTGTGCGATTTGCCAAAGGTTATACATTTTTTATTTTTAGGGGGATTTTACAATGCGTATTATCTTAGACACAGACAAGAAAACAATCACAGTTCCTTGGAATTATCAGGACAAGCTCGATGCAATCAATGAAATTATTATGGAAGTCAGCCAAGACGAAAAAAAGCAAAAGTCATTTACAGGTTACATCGATGAGCTTTGGAATTATTGCATTGAACACTCTGACAAATGCGTAAAAACAGGTGCTAAGCCTTTCAAAAAGAAAGACAACAAAGAGGTTAATGCATAATGGGTGCGCCTCGTGTAACTCCGCAAGAAGTTATTAAAATGCAACAGCTTTATAGAGAATTAGGTAACTATGCCGCTGTTGGAAGAAAATTAGGTCGTAGCGGCTCAACAGTTGCAAAATATGTTAAAATGCAAGGTGTTCCGCAAGCTCTGAGAATAGCTGTAGAAAATTTGATGCAGAAAGGTGAAGTATAATGGCAGGTAAACTAACAGTACAAGGATTTCAACAGTTTTTATTATGTTCTAAAACAAAGATTATGTTAGACACTAAGGAAGCGGCTACTGTATCTAAAAATGAAAAAGTTAATATTCCTATTGAAAAAAACTGCAAAATGTACTGTGTATGTGGAATGAATTCCACAAAAGATGTTATCGATATAGAAGACGGTATGCACACAGTAATCCAGTTAGTATATGACCGAGTTTCAGGAAAAATATCTATGGAAGAGTTAAGCAAAACGCCTTATAACGAATATAAAGCTGAGGATATTATTAAGCCTATATATGATTTAAAAGGTGCGCGCGGTAGAAATATGAAAGTATATGAAGATAAGTGTGTACTTACAACTAAAGTCACTATCGGCTCAGTACTAACCAGTAATGCAACAGACGGCGAAAAAACAATTTATTACTCAGATGTATTAGGTGTGCAATTTAAAAGAGCTAATCTCACCATTGGTTATTTACAGTTCGAAACTGCATCAAGTTCGATGAATAACAAATCAAGTAACTTTTGGAATGAAAACAGCTTCACCTTTGAAGAAGGTTTGAATCCTGAAATGGAAATAGTAGCTGAACATATAAAGAAAAAAGTTGAAGAAACAAAAAGACAAAAAAATGCACCTGTAGTTGTAACAAATCAGGTTTCTTCTGCTGATGAACTCAAAAAGTTCAAAGAATTACTTGATATGGGTGTTATTACTCAAGAAGAATTTGACGCTAAGAAAAAGCAGTTGCTTGGTTTATAATTCAATATATCATTTAGAGCAGGCTTAGTCCTGCTCTTTTCTTTTGTCTTTCATTAGGGTATACCCCTATGACAAAGCATTTATCATTCTATTTTTATGTCATATAAATTATACCATATATTTTGAAATATTTCAAATATTTTCACAACCCTATTGACACACTTTTGGAATCGAGGTATAATTATAGTAGATTAAGAAAGGTCGTGAATATATGAGAGTTGGTTATGTAAGATGTTCTACTATCGAACAGAACGAGGCGCGTCAGCTTAAAATGATGACAGAGCAAAACGCGGAAAAGATTTTTACTGATAAGGCAAGCGGCAAGA
>JAFUQI010000075.1 GCA_017481035.1 Alphaproteobacteria bacterium
ATATATTTCAAAAAGGCTGTTCGCATTATATCAATGAAGCTTCACTATATGTCAAGGTTCACTTACGTTCTCCACCTTGACATAAGTTCTCTTCATTTATATTTCTTTCTTCGAACCTTTTTTCAAAAAAATATAGTAGTATGGATAGTGATATATAGTATAGGTAATGGTTTTGTGTTTGATATTGTTGTTGTTAGTCGCCACTGGTTCCACTGGCGTGGAAGGTGGCTTAGGTTTGTTGTTGGTATGTTAGGTTTACGATGTTGCTTGGCGCTGCCTGTTATTTCGATTGCGGTTGTATATATTGCTTTGTGACGTTCGGTAAATTTTATGTTTATTTTATGCGTGTTTGTTATAAGTTTGACATATCAATAAGCATGCTGTTATTAGCGCTATTCTGCCCATTGTGCTTAATGATAATAAAATGTTATAGGATGTCTCTTTTTTATAAGACGGCATACGCGTGGCGCGGCTGGCTTAAACTCGATACTAATCATGCTACTTTGATACATACTAATTATTATTATATAGGTTGCCATACTATCGCAGTTATATCAATGAAGCTTATATGTATAGCGCTAGATATATTGCTCAAAAGCATTGTGTGCCACGCGCTATTCCCGCAGTCTGCTTAAATACTGATACGTATTAAACGTTATGCTTACATAATTATATATATTACTAAAAATAATAGATATCGTGTTTGGCACTAGAGTGCTTCTCGATGCAACTTATAAATTATATTCTTTTATATATGTGGCCATAACGGCCACAATGCGTTATAGTTAGTTTTGTACTATCTCAATTGGCATAACTGCAAAGACCATATCTAGATCTGGCATTGAATCGTTATATAGAGGTTCTATTATGGTTGATGAGTGACTTTCTGCTAAACGCATCTTTGTTTGAGGGGTTTTTATTTCCTTTAAAATTTCTAGTAAGTATTTGCTATTAAAACAGATTTCAAGGTTTTCTTGTACACTGAATGAAGCCTCAACGTCTTCGTGAGCGGATCCAAATTCTCTGCTAATTCCACTTATTTCTGCTCTATCCTGTTTAATGTCAATCTTTATAGAATTCGTTGAGTCCATAACTACGGTGCTGACACGATCTAATGCATCGATAAAGTCATCTGTGTTTAACGTCAAAATCTTATTGTTGGAAACCTCTAAAGCAGCCTTGTATTCAGGGAATGTGCCATTAATTAACCTTGAGCTAAATTCTGTATTTATATCATCTGCAGACTTGATCTTAAACGATATACGATTTTCTGAAATTGAGATTTCAGTTGCTTCTTCAACGGATGTGTCTGCAAGTTTTAAGGCTTCAGAGACAGCTCTCTTTGATATTATTATAGGAGGCATATTTTGTGTTTCCATTGGAGCAGGCGCGCTAACGCAAGAAATTCTAAACAAATCAGTTGCAACAAATCTGAGCTTGTTTATACCATTTTCATTTTCATGGTGCATATGTATTCCATTCAAATGAAACCTTGTATTGTCTTGAAGCATAGCAACCTTTGAAATATTTATAGCGTTCTTCAGTATTTTCGTGTTCATTGAAAAGTTAACGTCATATACTGTGTTTGCTATCGGTGGAAAGTTTGATGCATCCATATAGTTTATCTCAAAAGATGCTTTTCCAGCTTGTACTTTTATAGAGTTTTTTTCGTTTAATTTTTCTAGCGTAACTTCTGCAGAAGATGGTAGTTTTTTTGTAATGTCGTATAACAAACCAGCTGGCAAACAATATGTTCCATTTTCTAAAATCTCACAGTTTATTGTGTCTATAATTGTCATATCCATGTTTGTCGCTGTTATTGTTAGGCCTCTATCTGTGTTAGCATCAAACAACACATAACCCAAAATCGGTACTGTATTCTTGCGTTCAATAATCCAATTCGCATGAGCTAATGCTTTTTCTAATATCTTTTGCTTAATTATTATCTGCATATCATTCTCCTTTTAACTGATTGCAATTACGTATGAAGTCATCCATAAGTCTAACACCAAACCCAGTTGCTCCTTTTTGAGATAGAGCTCTTGTCTTTGTATCCCACTCTGTAGCTGCAATATCTATGTGGGCCCACTTTACTCCAGGATCAATAAAATGCTTTAGGAACAAAGCTGCAGTAATGCTTCCTGCGCCTCTTCCGCATCCAACATTTTTCACATCAGCAATCTCTGATTTTATATCTCCTTCATATGATTGATGTAAAGGTAATCTCCATAATTTTTCTCCGACTGTATTTGAAGAGTTTAATAGGGCATTCGAAAGAGCATCTGAGTTTGAGAATAGACCTGCAAACTCATGGCCGAGCGCGACTTGTATAGCTCCAGTTAGCGTTGCAAAATCAACGATTACTTTTGGAGAGTACTTTTCTTTCGTATACCACAAAACATCAGCTAAGACAAGTCTGCCTTCAGCATCAGTATTATCAACTTCTATCGTCTTTCCTGACATTGATGTTACTATATCTCCTGGTTTTTGAGCGCTTCCTGAGATCATATTCTCGACGATGCCAATTACTCCAACAACATTAGTTTTTGCTTTTTGTAATGCTAATGTCTTCAATGTGCCGATAACGAGCGCAGCGCCAGTCATATCTCCCTTCATATCTCCCATGCCTTTTGATGGCTTTAAGCAGAGGCCACCAGAGTCGAATGTTAAGCCCTTGCCAACCAAGGCTACTGTATCGTCAGATTTGCCACCTTCAAAATATTCCATTGCTACTACATATGCCGGATTATCGCTGCCTTTTGCGACACCTAGCAATGCATTCATGTCTAGTTTTTCCATCTGTTTTTTATCGATAACAGTAACTTTTACACCAAACTTTTTAAGTGACATAGCTTCTTCACACAATTGAGCTGGGTCCATAAAATTAGATGGTTCTGACACCATTCTGCGTACATCAAATACGCCTTCTATCAACGTTTTTAAGTGATCGAAAGATCTCTCATTAATTTCTTTGTAATTTGTTTTGCAGACTATAGATTTTATTTTTTGATTGGTCTGTTTTGTTTTATATTTATTAAAGGTCCATGACTTTAAAATTAAACCTGAAGCTATATAAGATGAAACATTTTCATAACTAGATGATTCCAAAGAGTTTAAAACAGCAACTGTCGTATCTTTATTACGTATAGCATCATAGATATACCCACCAAGCTTTTCAAAACTTGAACGATTGTTTGCTTCTTTTTTTCCAGCTCCTGCGATAATAATTTCCTTTAATCTGTTATTTAATATAACTTGAAATCTATTTATATTATTATAGCTAAGATCGCTTGTTAACTTCTCTATATCTGAAGGCAAATTTGTATCATTTTCAGAAATTAGCATCTTTAGTTTTTCGTTAACAAAATGTGAATTCTCAGAATCAGCAACTAATACAATTGTATTAAACAATGAAGTATCAATAGTTTCAACAAAGGATGTATCAATCATAAGGCAAAAAAAATATCAATAATGTCTAAGCTGTATTGTACCCAATATCTCTTTGCAGATTCTACAAAAAATTGTAAAACGGTATTGATAAGCGCTTTTCCCAAATAAATAAAAGTATTAAATATTATGCAGTCGCAGAGAAAATGTTTTTATCATTGTGGTAGCTGCCTGGCATTCGCTTCTTGCTAGGTAAATTGGCTTATTTGTCCGTTACAATGCTAATTCAAAGCAACTTATGACGATTGTTTGAAACAATATCATTTTTTTTGTTAGAATATTTACATATGGGTTGAAATATTTCTAAGCATGAAATTCTTAAAAAAACTTTGTTTTTTGCTTTCGATGTCATTTTTATTTTTATTTCTTGAGTTCTTTTGCGTTCAAGTTGGCCAAATAAACCTAAACATATGCAATGAAAAATGCTCAATTGGATTATACGCTATTGCTTCTGGAATATTTTTTATGTTATTTGTATACAAAACTTTACAGCATATATTTTCTTTTATAAATACAATATTTTTATGCGATAAAAAAGCAGAGGAACAAAAAAGTATAAGGAATATAGCAAACCTGATTTTGTCAAATGATTGTGAATTTAAAACACAAATCAATAAGTTAAAAATACAAAATAACTTTAACATTATAAAAACTGCATTAATTTTGAAGAGAATTCCAGATGATAAAAGGTTAATAGAAAAGACTGGTCTTAAATATATTGATATACATATCATAAAACATAATCTTAAAGATAAATTAAAAAAATTAGAAATTCAGGATGCTCTCAAATTAGCTGATGAAGTTATATCGCAATATTCTGAATATTGTCCAATTGTGCAAGATGAGTTGTTAGCTGTCGCTAAAATATCAAGAGAGAATAACTTAAATTTTTCTTTTAATCCACAAAAATTTAAATACAATCTCTCGCAAAAGTTTTCAGAAAAGTTTTTCGAAATAACAAAATTGATTGATTGCAAAAAAGAAACTGACATAAGTAAAAAATGCAACAATCTGGAAAAGTTTTTAAGGAGATACCCATGGAATAACGATGCTTTAAACCTTTATTTTGATACTATCCAAAAAGATATTGATAAAAAAATTAAATTTTTACAATCAATCTTTAAAGCATATCCAAATAGAGTATTTTCAAACCTTATTGTAAAATCTGCAAGAAATGATGCCTTCGAGATATCACAACAAATAGCAAAATATGCGTCGGAAGATAACAAAGAAAAGATTTTATTTTTATTCGATGTTGCTATTAGTTCAGGACATAAACAAAAAGCAAATGAAATTTTTAAGAAATTAGTACAAGTTGAAGATATAACTAAAATATTTATGTTATATATTTCAAAAAGCGATATACTAGACAATGATCAAGAATTTGTGAAGATGCTAAGAGAAAACTATGGAACTAAAGATTAAAAGACTAAACAATGATGCAGTTATTCCAACATACGGAAGCAAAGAGTCTGCTGGAATAGATCTGTATGCCAATATTAAAAATAGTATTACAATAGTTTCTGGTGCAATTAACGTTATTCCAACAGGTATGTCAATCGAAATTCCGAACGGATTTTTTGGAATGGTCTGCTCCAGATCAGGGCTTGCAGCAAAGCATGGTCTGTTTGTATTAAATTCACCAGGAGTAATAGACTCGGATTACAGAGGCGAGATAATGGTTATAATGGCAAATTATTCAAACAATAATTTTATAGTTGAACCAAAATTCAAGATAGCGCAACTGATAATTACAAAGTTTGAAAAAATCACGATAAAAGAATCAGATGTACTCTCTGATACAGAACGAGGCACTGGAGGTCTAGGATCGACAGGGTTAAAGTAAATAAGCCTTAAGCCACCTTCACCGTTAGGTGAACCAGTGGCGGTCGTAGTACGACAGCCTATTCATTCATAAACATATACGACTATATAACATACCTATAAACAACCATATAAAACTACTACTATATTTTTTTGAAAAAAGGTTCGAAGAAAGAAATATAAATGAAGCAAGCCGCTGTCAATGGCCTTTAGAGTGAAACGTGCCTTGACAGGTAAGGCTTAGCGGAATTGATATAATGCGAACAGCCTTTTTGAAA
>JAFUQI010000076.1 GCA_017481035.1 Alphaproteobacteria bacterium
AATACCAGCATGGAGATCAACGATTTGCCCGTTATTCATCAGTTCAAAATGGTGATTACTATTCCTGGCGCTCAGCAACCATCAGCCAGATTCTGACCAACCGTGTCTATACCGGCGAGCTGATCAGTCTGAAAACAGAAATACAAAATTGCAAAACGAAACATCGTAGTGTCGTACCGGCAGATCAACAAATTGTGATTCCTAATGCTCACGATGCGATTATCAGCGGCGTAATATTTGACCAGGTACAGCTAATTCGATCTCAGCACAGATGCCCCGCTAAATACCAGAGAGAGAATATCTTTCGAGGCAAGCTGTTTTGTGAGTGCTGTGGCCATCCACTTACAATATCTAAGAAAAAAATAGCAGATAAAGATGCTGTTATATATATCTGCATGCATCATTATAGAAGACCAGACGAGTGTCCTCAAACACATCAAGTGTATCATGATTGTCTATATTCTTATGTTTTAGAACAGATTCAGAGTGTTGCAAGAAGTATGAAAAAGAAAAAGATAAATTCAACAATGAAAGATTACACCATAATAAGAGTGCTTTCTGAAAATATTATCAATGAAGTAATTGAGAGAATAGAAATAAAGCATATTTCGCGTAAAACAAATATAAATAAATCCATTCGTATTTACTGGAAATTTAAATAATGCCTAATAGAAAATGGGTCCATGAAAACACAAGTTCTCATGGACCCCAAATGCTAAATCATACTAGAGCAAAAAGTTTAGGTAATCTAGGATTTCCTGTTTTCCTGTGGTATATCCATAATAAACAATTTTACCTGTAACAGTTGGGTGTTTATTTTGGGTTGTTTCAAACCGTAGAAAAACACTTGAAAAAGGATGTTTTCTTCTACAATAAGTCATTGCAGCTGTTTTTTTGTCATACTTCGCTGATAAAGGACATATTAGTAAACCTGGTCCGCTAACATCTGAATCAGAAAAAACAAATTTGCTGTCATCACATAATTGAACTTTCAGGCTACTCCATTTATATTTTTTACAGAATCTCCATATGGAAAAAGTACATCCTTCGTGGTCAAGTATAATTGTACGAGATAAATATAAAAAATCACGAACCGAACTAACGAACAGCAAAGCGTTAAGCAATACTATTCCAAGAAAGAAAAAAGCATTAAGTTTGCTTACAAAAATGACCCAGCATTCAATGACTATAATAACAGGCCAGATTGCAACTACCGATATAATATCGTCAAGACATGGTTTTATTTTCATAATACCTCCCGAACAAATACTAAAATAATACTTCCAGTAATAAGGAGGTATTAACAATACCGTATTACTAGATAATTACGCAGCTAGACGACGTTCCATAAAAGTAAGGCGTTTATAATCAACCATCTTTTGATAGGCTGTTTTAGGCTTGTTAACAACCGGTTTTCTTACTGTCGTGGAATTAACTGATTTATTTGCATTGGATGTAGTCGAGTTGTTTTTTGGTGATTCAATGCTAACTCTATAAGCAGCAGCAGAAATCGAATTAGCAGCAGTACCAAAAACAACATCCGTGAAGGTCGAAGTAATAATACTTAAATCCGTTCCCATCCATCCAGCGATATTTGCCACGCTAACGGTTGTTCCATAAGCAGATACGGCGCCTGCCAAAATCGCGCCTCCCAGAGTGGCTCCGTTTTTATAGGCCATATATGCAGAATATGCACCGCTTACTACTCCCGCAACAATTTTCATGCGAGTTTTTCCCGTTCCTAATGCACCAGATAGAGCTGCAGCACCAGCGTCTTGCCAAGAATAACTTTGACCAGTTACTTTAGCGGCAATGAATGTTGTAAGTACATTAACAGAAGCACCCAAAACTGCTTTGCCAACTACTACAGCAGCCTTTGTAAGCACAGCGCTAATAACAAACTCGCCGTTTTGATCTTCACTATCGACAGGATTATTCTCGCAATATGCATACATGTTCTGTGCTAGAACAGCCAAATCTGTAGAAGCATAGCTATCTGCATTAACAAATCTACCAATCGCAGGGTCATAATACCGGCTCTGGAGATAGTACAATCCCGTCTCGTTATCGTAGTAGTAGC
>JAFUQI010000077.1 GCA_017481035.1 Alphaproteobacteria bacterium
ATCAATAAACATGCTGATATTAGCGTGCGCTCAGAAGCTGGCTTAATGATAATAAAATATTAATAGGATGCTTCTTTACTCATAAGCCGGCCGCGCAAAATACGCTGGGTGCAGCATGCTTAATAGTGGGCTTTCTTCGTTTTAGATGCTACGAAATTTATGAATATTCTATAGTTTCCTGGTGCAGTATAGCAATTATATCGATGAAGCTTCACTATATAGCAAGGTTCACTTACATAATGTTATATCAGTAATAAAGGAAGTGGCACTGCCACCCTTTTTTCAAAAAAATATAGTAGTAGGGATAGTGGTTGTTTATATGTAGGTGATATAACTGTATATATTTATGGAGAGATATGGATGTGGCACTGCTACCCAGCAACTGGTTCCACTTACGTGGAAGGTGGCTTAGGGGTGTTACATGGTATTTGGTAACGATAGCGCTAGAAATCATCAAAAGTTTTCTGTGCTTATTACAAATTGATAACTAACGCAAAAGCACCATACAAATATTCTGGACAAAAAATAGAATAATTGAGAAAAAATGGTCGGGAAGAGAGGATTTGAACCTCCGGCCCCCTGCTCCCAAAGCAGATGCGCTACCAGGCTGCGCTACTTCCCGAGACTTCTATATGTTAACATGCATCATCAACAAATTTCAAGCAAAATTTACATCTTCATCAAACGTCGCCTCTGCAGTAATAACTTTGTGACAATTCAGTTCTTCTAGCAATCTTCTCATAAGCACGTTATTTGAAGCGTGCGACGTATTAATACCTTCAATCTTGCCTATAATATCATATCCAAAAACAGATATGTCACCTATCAGATCCAAACACTTATGCATAACCAATTCGTATGGATTTCTAAGTCCTTCTTTGTTTGCTATAGATCCATCGCAAAGTATACCAACAGTATTTTCAAGAGACGTTCCCTTCGCAAGGCCGATAGCCTGAACCTTTTCAAGATCATCTACCCATCCAAATGTTCTCGCACGAGATATTTCTCGAAGGTCACCATTCAAATCAAAAGAAATTTCATTCTTGTCTTTTACAACTTTGTTTATCCTTTCGTAAGAAACCTTTACTGTTATTTCCTGGCTGTATGATGGGGTTAATCTTAGAGATGAATTATTAACACTAATCGATATTGGAGAAGTAACAACAACCGCTGGTACATAAGCATCCTGATACGTAATCCCTGCCGCCTTAAAAGCATTTACAAATTCGATTGCAGAACCGTCCATGATCGGTACTTCCTCTGCGCTGATTTTGATTAAAGCATTCGTAATCCCACAAATTCTAAATGCAGCCAACAGATGCTCGACAACAGAAACAGAAACACCGTATTTGTTAACAACCCTTGTACATAAATTTGGATCTTGAACAGAACTTGGAGAAAGCTTTATTAACGAATTCCTTCCAACATCTGTTCTTTGAAAAACGATACCATGTCTTTCATATGCTGGCTCTATGATCATAGACACATCAATACCACTATGAACACCGATTCCTGAAAAACTGACTAAATTTGTTAGTGTTGCCGCTTGCCTCAAACCTGAAAACATATAAACCTTGACATGAAATAGCCTCCAACTCTACTACTACATTCTACGTTTTATTTTCTTACTTATATATAATTATTGTATGACAAAATGTTACAAAAGCATTGACCTATGCTGTTAATACCTCAACACCATTATCGGTTACAGCTATCGTATGTTCGAATTGAGCTGATAATGATTTATCTGCCGTAACAGCAGTCCATCCATCTTTAAGAACCTTAGTTTTATACCCTCCTGCATTTATCATTGGCTCAATTGTAAAAAACATCCCAGGTTTTATTTGTTGCCCCTTTTCATTATTGTCGTGATGCAAAATTGTTGGCTTACCGTGAAACATGTCCCCTATTCCATGTCCACAATAATCGCGAACTATCGAAAATCCACATGTATCTATATATCTCTGAATTGCTTTCCCAATATCTCCAAAATATCCATAAGGTTTAACTGCACTTATACCTACATCAAGAGCACACTTCGCAGCTTTAACTAAACGTTTTGCAAGATTTGTACATTCTCCAACTAAGAACGTTTTGCTAGTATCGCCGTACCAACCATCTAAAATTACAGTTATATCTATATTTATAATGTCTCCATTTTTTAATTTTGTATCTGATGGAATTCCATGGCAAACGACATTGTTAACCGACGTACAAATAGACTTGGGGAAACCATTGTAATTTAGAGGGGCTGGAACCGCACCATTCTCTATTATAAAGTTATGGCAGACATCATTAAGTTCATTTGTTGTGACATTATCAGTTATATACGAAGATACATAATCTAACACCAGCTTTGCTAATCTGCACGCTTTTCGCATTCCGACTAAAGCTGAATTGTCGTATATCTTTATATCGTTCATTTATTTTGGCCCTTTATTTTTCGATATTCATTCATAACCCTTTTATAATACTTGCAGTGATATTTGGGCTTACTTGTATGATACATCTTTATTGCCTGTTCCCACGATTTGTGACGCTTATAAAGAACGCTTAACAAAGAGGCTGCATACTCAATATTCTTGGCAGGATCCAACATATCGTTTATAGATTCAAAGCTTTTATGGTGAGCACGATACTGAAGTTGACAACAGCCAATACTTATGTTTTTACAAGTTGGCAAGGTCGCTCTGATAAATTTTTCAGCATCACTCTTTGTTTTAAAATATACAGTTCGTTTTTTAGCATTTATTGCATACGGCCTATATCCAGATTCTACCTTTACAATAGCCTGTAAATATCCGTCATCTATTCCGTATGTTCTCTCAGCTCTTAATATTATTTCTGTTATTTGTTTATGTTTGTTACCGGTCTCAACAAATGCATTATCTTCGCGCGAAGCATTCTGTATAGTTGAAGCAACACACGGAAAGAATAAAATTGAAGATAACAAGCAGAAGTACAGATAACTCATACACAGAAACAAAAATTTTAGCATATAAAAATAATAACACATTTTACAAAAATTGTAAAATATACGAGACAATTCGAATGGTGGGCGCCATAGGATTCGAACCTATGACCCACTGATTAAGAGTCAGTTGCTCTACCAACTGAGCTAGGCGCCCATCTAAAGCTTCTTTGGCGTCTCCTACGGGATTCGAACCCGTGTTGCCGCCGTGAGAGGGCGGTGTCCTGGGCCTCTAGACGAAGGAGACTTAATGGTTTCATAGTACTCTAAAGTTTTTGTATATTCAAGCTTTTTTTGAAAACAACCATTAAAAAAAATGCAACACCAATTATAAAACTAGGATACCTTACACGCATATGGAACAAGCAAACTTGTAGCAGCTACAGAACCTCATCCATATAAGTTACTATATTTTTTCAAAAAGGCTCAGATTTGTGATTGATACTATAAGCAGATATATATCAAGAAAGCTTATATATGATAGTTATTGTAGCCTACAAGCAGGCTGCTGGAATGGCACTGGGCGCCGCTTGCTATTTCGATTGCAGTTGTATATGTTGCGTTGTGATGTGTAGTAAATTTGATGTTTATTTTATGCTTGTTTGTTGTAAGCTTGGCATATCAATAAGCATGCTGTTATTAGCGTACAGTCAGAATCTGGCTTAATATAGGGTGCTTCTTTACTCATAAGCCGGCTGCGGAAGATACGCTGGGTGCTGCCAGCTATTTCGATTGCAGTTGTATATGTTGCGTTGTGATGTACGGCAAATTTTATGTTTATTTTATACGTGTTTGTTATAAGTTTAACATATCAATAAGTAATCAGCGCTTGTGGCGCGCTCCGCGGCGTGCTTAATGTTGCTAGGAGCCTCCGGCTTAAGGTGGCTAGTTTCTGCTAAATTTATGAGTACTCTATAGTTTCATGATGTAGTATAGCAGTTATATCAAGGAAGCTTATATATGAATAGTTATTGTCTTTCGCACAAGCAGGCGGCGCCGCGCGCCATTCCCGCCGCCTGCTTTAAATATCGCCTCGTATTAAATATTTGATAGTTATGATACCTTTCAATGTAAGCATTGTTGTTTGGACGCAATTGATAATATATCAATTGCTTCCAATAGGTTACAGTGATAAGAGTAACCTTTTTTTATACAAGACAACTATACAGGCATTAGCGAGCATCATGATAACCATATATTTAAAGTAGGCGGCGCCCCTCGCCATTCCTGCCGTCTGCTTGTGAGCAACACAATAACTATCATTGTACATGCTTCATTGATATACTTGATATAATGGCCATAGTGTGGCAATCTACGTCTTTTTGAAAATATATTGAACAAATGTATTGGTGATGCATTACATGTAACTCTATTCATACGAGAAACATTTAGTGATGGCTAGTAATCCTTAAAATCTGTGTAACTTTACAATACAAAATGTATATTTTTTAAAAATTTATTAACATTTTTTTTAGCATGGCATTTTATGTAATTGTGCTAAAAAATTTTTCAACATATTTCAAAAAAAAGTATTGACTCATTGGAAATCCAAGGTTTTATTAAGTGTTAACTTTTTGAACAATCACGTTAAAACACTAGCAAACCAACACAATCAACATCTTGTTCACAAGTTATCCACAAAGTTATCCACAGGTTTCGTGGATAACTTTAATTTCACACTTTTTTAAAACATTTTGCCGATCCCAACACGTATGTTATGAACATTATGTTTTATGCGTTCGCATCCAAATTTGTGACGTTGTTGGGTTTCGGCTGGTTGTAGCGATAACTTAACAGGAAACTCAAAGTTATATTCTCCTCTGACAAACCAGCTATTTTTAAACGGAATATTAATACCGCAACCTAAGACTGGAACAAAATGTGTTTTCTTTTTCGATTGGTAATTTGCGCTAGAAGAAAATTTCGCCTCTTTAGCTTGCCAGCTCTCAAGACAGCTATACTTAACGCTTTTAACTTTCAGGCCACCTGCTATATATAACTCGATGTTTTTAAATTTATGTGACAAAAACCCTTTTATTGTTCCGGAAATTCTTTCTTGAAGTTTTAAGTATAAATTATCAAATGTGTAGATACCTACATCATAGTTATATCCGTTGTTATTTAGATCCGCTAGCTTATATGTAGTCTTGCCAATATTCGCATTAAAAGATAGTTCTACCCCCCCCCATTCGCCTCTGAGTTGATTTTATAACCAACAAAAGCTCCTGGCGCTAACTTAACTTTGGATTTATTTATATCAAATAACCTTTCTTGTCCGCTAGTACCAGCATGCCCATTAGCCTTAGCATTAAGAATAGATGCACCTATATCAACACCACCATAGAATCCGGATGCATATAGACTTGATGTTAGAACTCCTAACATAACTAACTTAATGTGTTTCATAAACTTATTCCTTAAAATTTTAATCTTACAAACATTCTAACTGATAAAGATTAAATAAACGTTAACATTGATTTTTTTTAGAACAAATAGGTTTCATTGAACATTAATACATAATTTGATAGACTGTTCTTCATATACTCAAGCATTTTTACCAGCTCCATCATGAAGCCTAATATATCGACAAACATCGGGAAAGTTTTAGACGATTTTTTTATTATACAGAATGATATTTTTGCAGTCAGAGATTTATATTCTACAGTCATATCAGAAGTCGAAAGAGCTCTAATTTCCAAAGTTTTAAGAAAGGCAGGGGGCAATAAATCAATTGCTACAAAAATGCTTGGCATCAGTCGCAATACTTTAAACTCAAAAATTAAATCTCTAAATATAGATTCCGAATGAGAAACACAAAATTTAAAGTACTGCTTGGTCAAGTTCAATCTCGAGCCTTTTCTGGTAATAATAAAAACAAGTTTTTGTTTTTTGCCATTTCGTCTGTTGTATTTTTTTTAGATTTTTTAAACGTTAAGTTCTTTGAAGATATAAAAACATATATCGATATTCCTTTAACTGAAATGAAAATTTTTGCAAGTCGTGTCATTGAATTTCCTAATGCTATTTCAAACTTAATATTATTAAAGAAAGAAAACGAAAGGTTACGTTTAGAATTAGATAAAGCAAAAATAAAAAACATTATAGCAACCTCTAATGAACAGGAGCTTAACGAATTAAAGAAAATACTAAATGCAAATTATAATAGCAATTTTTTTGAAGGAATCGAGAAGGTATTAGCATACGAAAAAGGTATGTATGATTCATATATTATTATTACAGCAAATTCGCAATATACAAAAAATGATAGTATTGTATCATCACCAGAAGGACTTGTCGGTATAATTAAAAACTGTAATGGCACGTTTGCAAAAATTATTCCCGTAACAAGTTCACAATTTTTTGTAGCCGTCCAGAATGATAATGGCAATAAATTAATTTTAAATGGATGTAATTCAAACATGCTTGTATCAACTGTTTTTGAAAGCAACACATTAAATGAATTTTCAGTTGGAGATATTTTATTCACAACAGGAGAAGATGGAATACTAAGAAAAAACATACCTGTTGCAAAAATAAGCAAAATCGATAAGGATCAAGTTGCTATTTACACAGTTCCATGCGTTGATATTAAAACATTAAAGTATGTGTGGATAGAAAAGCCTATATCATAGCAATTAATTATTATTTTTTATTAATAAAAAATTAACTTTTTTTTGATAGCATACTTATCATACAGATGTTTGTATGTTTTTTTGAAAGGTAAAAAATGAAATTTAGTTTATTGTTTTCTATTGCATGTGTTTCTTGCTTATTTGCAAACGACGAAAGCCCTTGTTATCCAACACATGGTGAGAACGAAGGTGTTACAATGACTATGAAGGATGGAGTTCCAAACTATATAATTGATGCTTCGAAATGTTCGAGCTTTCAAATTAGTTTTGGTCCATTATCGGTAGTTGCCATCACTCCTGCCCAATATTCATACAACGAAAAAGAAAGGAAATTAGTTATTGAACCTATCTACGGAGATGCAAATTATACGACAAGAAAAGATATAGCAATTAGTATGCCAAAGACCTTCCAATATAACGAGCTGCGAAACGAAATCGAACTTATTCCTGAAACATTAGACAAAGAAGCACAGCACCTAAAAATTAAATGCGCAAATTGCCACTTCAACAATGCAATCAACACTTTAAAATTTTCAACAAATTGCAATATATATAATTTTGGAAAAGTATTTGATGCGTATTTATTTGGAATGAGAGAGTTATGTATAACCGAACAAACATCATCTTTATATTTAACGGCAAAAACATATCGCGTATCAATTGAAACGTTAAAAAAAATTATTGAACAAAAGCCAAGTAATAAAATCGAAAGCTTAATTAGTGCAACAAATGAATGCGATCAAATACAACTAAACGGGAACGAGATAAAAGATATACTAAAAAACGAACTTGGAGTTCAGATAAGCGAAATACAATTGTCTTAATGCTTTTTACAGATTTTAATTTTTAATATGTACATTTTTCTTGTTTCCACAAAATTAGCAACAATACCAAACAACTTGGGCGCATAATGGTGGCTTCGCCACCACTTCCATTTTAGCAAAAATATTGATTATGTGTGTTTCGCCAGCTAACAAAAAATCGTTATTGCATTGAGCATAAGCCTGCCACATGAAAGTACACAGGGTACTGCATTATGTTATTTCGGTTGCGGTTGTATAATATGTTGCGTTGTGACGTCGGCAAATTTTATGCTTATTTTATACGTGTTTGTTATAAGTTTGACGTATCAATAAGCATGCTGCTATTAGCGCCACTCTGCGCGTTGTGTTTAAGGATGATTAATGTTGCTAGGCTATATGCTATCTGACTTAAGTAAGCAGGCGTTACTAATGTGTGCGGCGATGCTTGTTTAATAGGTGTTTTGGTTGTTTAGTTTTAGATACTACGAAATTTGTTAGTATTATATGGTTTCCTGGTGCAGTATAGCAGTTATATCAATGAAGCTTACATCTATAATGTTCATCTATAATGCTAGCTATTGTCTTTCGCATAAGCAGGCGGCGCCCAGAGCCATTCCATCCGCCTGCTTTAATATATTGTTATCATGATGTTTGCTAACGTTAGTATTGTTGCTTTGACGCAATTGAGAATATATCAATTGCGAACTATCAATTATAACTATATATATTTTCAAAAAGGCTTAGGTTGCTATTATTACATCACTCCTTACTCATTATACACTATACATATCAGTCACATTGCTATCTTAATTATTGTATGCTATAATATTTGTTACTAAAAGATTTATACCAAAGGAGGTAAGGAAGATGTTTAATATCAAGAAATCATTATTATGTATAAGTGCTATA
>JAFUQI010000078.1 GCA_017481035.1 Alphaproteobacteria bacterium
AAAAGGCTGTTCGCATTATATCAATTCCGCTAAGCCTTACCTGTCAAGGCACGTTTCACTCTAAAGGCCATTGACAGCGGCTTGCTTCATTTATATTTCTTTCTTCGAACCTTTTTTCAAAAAAATATAGTAGTAGGTATAATGATATATAATATAGGTAAGGTTTTGTGTTTGATATGGTTATTGTGTACCAGCCACTGGTTCCACTTGCGTGGAAGGTGGCTTATGTTATAGTAAGAATACTTGCAAATATATGTAACAAACATATATTTGAAAAAGTAATGAATTGTGATATCATCTTAGTGTCGTTGAGACTATGGTAATAAACGGTTTACGCAATAGGCTTTATGGACCAGGGGGCGGTACCCTGCGCCTCCACCAATTTGTTATGGGGGCGAAATAGGTTCGACATATTGCAATAAAGGTATACTTTTTACTCGGCATTGTACCGTCGTTATCGGACTAAGGTTAATAAATGCCAATCGTAACAGAAAAGGCAATAGAGGCGCAGCAAATCATAACAGAAGAGCTGTTGCAGCAGCAAATGCTGCTTAATCTGCCCGTGATGGGATTTTAAGTAATCTTGTTGTTGCATGCTATCTATAATTAGATAGTAGACCCGCGGTTTTTGGGGGATCCCGAGCAACAGAATTCCCCCTCTTATTATAGGTATTTTTTTATGAATAACAAAATAGACTACAACAAGCTTATTAGAGATGCAGAGATATCTGTTGCAAGGAGTATTTTAAAGAGTGTAGAGAAAAATGGTTTTTTCAAAGATCAACACCTATATATAACGTTCGCATTGGATCACAAGGATGTTGTCGTTTCAAGTGCAGTTAAAGCTGATAACGATGAGTTAACTATAGTTTTACAATATGAATTTTGGGATTTAAATGTAGATGAATATGGATTCTCTGTAGGCTTGGCATTTGATGAGTCAAACGAGACAATATATGTACCATTTGCATCATTGATTGAAATAAACGATCCGTCAGAAGACTTTAGAATTGAGCTAATTCCAGACTATTCACAACTAAAGCCAAAACAAAACAATGTTTGCAAGGACAATAAAGAAGGTAACAGTAATGTTATTTCTCTTGATATTTTTAGAAAGAAGTAGTCTCGTCATCGATAAAATTTGAATCTTTTTTATCATCTGCTTCAAGACCAAGAGAATGTAACTTCAATGCATCCGGTACTATCTTCTTTTCTATTATCGAGTTAATTTTTTCGTAATCTTCTATATTTCGTCGTAATTTTTTTTCAAACCCCTTTGTACATTCAAAAAGTTTTTCAAGATTATAAAACAGACTGCGCCCAACCTCTCCTATTTTCTTTGCATTTTCAGTTATAGCGGCTTGTTGCCAAGCAAATGATATCGACTTCAACAAAGCTATAAGGGTTATCGGGGTTGTTATTATAACTTTTTCTTGAACGCCATATTCTATGAGTGATGGATCTTTCTTAACTGCTGCACTAAAAAATGCTTCTCCAGGAAGAAACAAAAGCACAAATTCTGGAGTTGGTGAAAATTGAGACCAATAGGATTTTTGTCCAAGTGTTTTTATATGAGATCTAATTCTTTTTGCATGATGCTCTAATAAGGATTCATTATCTGTATTAATCGCCTGCATATAGGCATCTATTGGTGCCTTCGAATCAACTATTATGTTTCTGTTACCTGGCAGCTTTATTATCATGTCTGGACGCATTCTCGAAGAATCACTCTGAGTTTGCTCAACAAAATCACAGTGACTTAACATTCCAGATAGCTCAACAACTCTTCTTAGCTGCATTTCTCCCCATTGTCCAGTCATGATTGGGCTTGACAGTGCCTTGTTAAGAGCAGATGTTTCTTTTTGTATTTCTTGTTGAAATTGCATCATGTCGTTAATATGGCGTCTAAGATCGCTATATGAGTCAATTCTTTCTTTTTCCATTTCAGAAATTTTACTATTAAATAATTCTAAACTTTTATGAATTGGAAATAATAAATTTTCTAGATGATGTTTTTTGTTTTCAAATTCTATCTTTTCTGTATTTAAAACCTTTGAAAAAGTCTCTGTTGCTATGTTTAAAAATGTTTTGTGATTTTGTATCAAAGCTTCATTTGAGATATGCTTGAATCTACTTTCAAAATCCAATTGTGATTCTGCTTGCCTTTTTATAGCATCTGCTTGTTGCTTCAAAAATATATTAGATTTATATAAAACTAACGAAGTAATTAAAAGAAAAAAACATAACAGCGATAAAATAAGCTCTAACGCTGTTATGTCCATAATATTATATTAATTAGGCGCTTTTGTTGCCTGTTGTTCGGCCTCTTTGCGTCTTGCTATATAAAGCGCAGCAAAGTCAACTGGATCAAGCATTAATGGAGGATAGCCACCAGATGTCGTTACTCTCGCAACAATTTCTCTTACAAATGGGAACATAATAAATGGGCAGTGAACCAGTAGTACTGTTTCCAAAGCTGCCGGATCTATTTCTTTTGGCACAGATATCAACGTTCCGTAAACCAACTCCAAGACAAATGTAGCCTTAGACTCATCCTCTGATGAAACCCTCACATTTAGAACGACTTCATAATGTTGGTCATCTATTTTTGCAACGTTTGTCTCAACATTTACAGCTAATTGTGGAGCCTCTTGATTTTCCGCAGTATACTTCTTTAGATGATTCGGATTTTCAAACGAAAGGTCCTTTATATACTGATCATGAATTTGAAATGGCGCTCCTTGCTCTTTTTGATTGTCTGACATAGCTCTGGTATCCTTATTGTATCTTTCCTTTTAATATCTTCTTTAAAGCTTTCGCTTTATGACTCAAAACAGAATCGTTTGCGTCTAATAGATATTTGTCAAGACCACCCTTTGCCTCTACAGTTCTAATGCCATGAGCTGTCACTCTAAAACTAACAGTGTGCCCAGTTGATTCGCTCAAAAACGAAACATTTTGTAAGTTTGGAAGAAAACGCCTTGGTAGTTTGTTGTTAGCGTGGCTTACATTACAGCCGTATTGTACTGATTTGCCAGTTAGTTCACATTTTCTAGACATTTTTATTTATTTATCAAAAAGCATATAGAACAGTATAACAGCAAACACCGACTAAAGTCAATCATATTGGAAATCAACACTGACATCCATACTATATATATTCACTAATTATTTTATTGCACGCAAGCCGGCGGCTGGAATGGCGCGGTACGCCGACAGCTATTTCGATTGCGACTATATATATTGCTTTTTGACGTGCTTAATGTTGCTAGGCTATGTTATTTGCCTTGAATAATCCTGCGTTGCTAATGTGTACGGCGTATTGGATTTAACAATAAAATGTTATAGGATGCTTCTTTTTGCATAAGACGGCCGCGGAAAATAGCGCTGGGCGGTGCCGGATTAATATGGGAATGGTTACATTGTTTCATTTGAGATACTGCAAAATTTGTGAGTATTCTATAGTTTCCTTGTGCAGTATAGCAATTATATCAATAAAGATTATATATAATGCTAGCTATTGTCTTTCGCATAAGCAGGCGGCGCCGTGCGCCATTCCCGCCGCCTGCTTAAATATTGTCTCGCATTAAATATTTGATATTTATGATACCGTCCAATGTAGGCATTGTTGTTTTGACGCAATTGATAATATATCAATTGCGAACTATCAATATGATTACTATATATATTTCAAAAAGGCTGTTCGCATTATATCAATGAAGCTTCACTATATGTCAAGGTTCACTTACGTTCTCCACCTTGACATAAGTTCTCTTCATTTATATTTCTTTCTTCGAACCTTTTTTCAAAAAAATATAG
>JAFUQI010000008.1 GCA_017481035.1 Alphaproteobacteria bacterium
ACTTCCATTTCCTTAAACCAATATATAACCTTAACGTGCCTTGACAGGTAAGGCTTAGCTGAATTTATATAATGGCCATAGTATGGCAACCTAATCCTTTTTGAAATATATATAGTTATATTGACAGTTCGCAATTGATATATTATCAATTGCGTCCGATAGCTGAAAGCGATAACGATAAACTCCTAGTCCACCACATCCACAACGATGCTGCTATTGATGCCTCCACTAACAACTAAGTATTAATAGCAGATAGTACTACGCGCTATTCCCTCATTCAGCTTATGATCAATATATAAGCTTCATTAATATAATGTCCACATAGTATGGCAATCTAAGCATTTAGAGTTAAGATAAATGCATTTGTCAATGTCTAGATGATTGATATTTTTATTTAGGCTATGCTAAAATGGTAAGGTGTTATGATTTGTTTCTCTGGAAAGGAGGGTGAAGAAGATGGAAGTTTTGGTTAATGACAATAATGTTGATCATGCGTTGAGAATATTAAAGAAGAAAATGCAACGCGAAGGAATCTATAAAGATATGAAGATCCACAGACATTATGAAAAGCCTTCTGAGAAAAAAGCCAGGAAGCGCACAGAGTCTCTAAGGAGATCAAGAAAACAAAACCGCAGACGTCAAATCGCTGAAGGTTACTAAAAAAAACAAGGTCACAAAATATGTGACCCACAAAATCTTTTATATTACGGTATCAGACTATGACAGCAAATTTATTAGATAAGACTTATAATCCAAGCTTATTTGAAAAAGATATATATTCAAGAACAGAAAAATTTTTTCAACCGCAATCTAACGGACAACCGTTTACTGTACTTATGCCTCCTCCAAATGTTACAGGTTCACTTCATGTTGGACACGCGCTTAACTGTACTATTCAGGACATCATAGTCAGATATCATAGACAAAATGGATATGATACTCTTTGGCAACCTGGAATGGATCATGCAGGTATAGCTACACAGATGGTTGTATCAAGAGAACTTGAAGCGCAAGGTGTTGATGTTAAGAAATTGAGTCGGAATGAGCTTATAGAAAAAATATGGGAATGGAAAGCAAAATCTGGAGGGAAGATTTTTGAGCAGCAGAAATCTCTCGGTTGTTCTGTGCCTTGGAGTTACTCTAGATTTACAATGGATGAAGGCTTTAGCAAGGCTGTTACAGAAGTCTTTGTTAAACTATATAAGGATGGGTTAATATTCCGTTCGAAACGTCTCGTTAACTGGGATACGAAGTTTAAAACTGCTATCTCAGATCTTGAGATTCAAAATAAAGAAGAAAAAGGTACTCTTTGGCATATTAACTATAAGATATCAGGAACCGACAAATACATAACTATTGCTACAACAAGGCCTGAGACTATGTTTGGAGATACAGCAGTTGCTGTTCATCCCGAAGATGAAAGATACAATGAATTCATAGGTAAATCCGTTACAATACCTTATACAAATCGTGAGATCAAAATTATAGCGGATGAGCAAGCAGATATGGAAAAAGGATCTGGATGCGTCAAGATAACGCCAGCCCATGACCACAATGATTTTATCGTTGGGAAAAGACATAATCTCGAAATGATATCAGTCATCGATGAAGATGGGCATATGGAAAGGAATGAAGAATTTGTTCCTGATTTTTTGCAAGGGTTATACCTCAAGAAGGCACGCAAGATTCTATTAGAAAAACTCAAAGATGATGGGTTACTAGTAAAAGAAGAGGCAATAGTTCACTCTGTTCCTTATGGAGATAGATCTAATACAGTTATTGAACCAAGGCTTACTGATCAATGGTTTGTTGATGCGAAGAAATTAGCAGTTGATGCAATAAAGGCGGTCGAAGACGGAAAAATAAAATTCTATCCAGAAAAATGGGAAAACACATATTATGATTGGATGAGAAATATTGAGCCATGGTGTATATCAAGGCAAATAATTTGGGGACATCAAATACCGGCTTGGTACGGTCCAAATGGAGAGATATTTGTTGAAAAAACGGAGGAAGATGCAGTTGAAGCTGCTGCTAAGTTAGGGATTTCTAAGGATCAATTAAGACGAGAAACTGATGTCTTAGATACTTGGTTTTCCTCAGGTCTTTGGCCGTTTGCGACTCTTGGATGGCCTGAAAAGACTGAACGACTTGAAAAGTTTTACCCAACATCAACGCTTGTCACAGGCTTCGATATCATATTTTTCTGGATTGCAAGAATGATCATGATGAGCATGTATTTTATGAAAGAACCTCCTTTCAAAGACATATATGTTCATGCTCTAGTCAGGGACGAAAAAGGACAGAAAATGTCCAAGTCTAAAGGTAACGTCATAGATCCAATGCTTCTTATGGATGAGTATGGTGCAGATGCGTTAAGATATACTCTAGCATTTCTTTCTGTTCCAGGGCGTGATGTTAAACTTGGGAAGGATCAAGTTAAAATTAGCAGAAACTTTATTACGAAGATTTGGAATGCTGCAAGGTTTCTTCAAACGAAGGAAGTGAAGTTTAATATAGGTTTATCAGACCTTAAACCTACTAAGAAGTTGAATCATTGGATTTTGTCAAAGCTTAAAAAATTCCAAAGTGAAATTGCTCAGAACATGAAAGATTATAGGTTCGATTATATAACTCGTAACATGCAGTATTTCCTAAGGGATGTTTTTTGTGATTTTTACGTTGAGGCAATGAAGTTTCAGGATGATGAAGAAACAAAAAATACAGCTGGAGCAGTATTCGCAGAATTCCTCAGAGTATCCCATCCAGTAATACCTTTTGTGACTGATTACTTATCTAGCACATTAGGAATATCAGATACCTTGGTTTTAAAAGGAATACAAACTATAAAGGAAGAAGTACTAGATCCAAATGCAGAAGAAGAGGTAGATGAATTAGTTGAATCGTTACATGCATTACGTTCAGAGAAACAAGCAAATGGAACTGAATCTGAGGTGTATGTCAAGTTAAAAAATGAGTTTGACAATATAAAAGGAGAATTATCTATCATTAGTGCGATGGCAAGATAGAAAACTTATAGATAGCCGAGATACACTAGAGATATAAGAATTGTTTTTTAAGATATAAATGTTACCTCTAGTGCTGTCGGCAATATTGCTTCCAAGGTTTGGGTTCGATCCACCGTCTATTGATCAACTCTATAGACTCGAAACACATATTAAGGAATCATTACAAGAAAAGTCGGCAACATATTTAGATGACGATGAATGTGTAGAAATGTATAGAGAGTGCGAATAAAATAATGTAGGATAATTTGTATAGAGCCTGTTTTATACATGATGCAAAAATGCATAGATATACATTTAAGTACATTTTTTATAGTTTTATCGCAATACAATCCGCAACCTCAACTGAATTATCAAACGAAGATAAAATAATTATAGAAACGGCAAAGAGTCACGGAGATATATGTGAGTATGGTGCAACTTCAAATGGAGGAGCTTCAATAAACAGACAGATTGAGATAACAGAGACAGGATCATACATACAAGATGGCACATTCGCAAATGAAACGTATGCACAAAAAGACGTTAAAAATTACGGAAACTTTACTGTTATTTCAGAAAAATGTTCAGAGTTTAAAGCAAGAAAAGGACGCACAATCGGAGGCACTAAAGGCGGCAAGTCATTAGCAATATTTGAAATAGTGGCTAATTTTTCCAATTATAAAAATACGTACATAAAAAAATTGGGCGAACTGATTGTAGGGCCAAATGCTCAGTATATAAATAAATGTGAAACAACTGTTACAGATTACGCAAAAATCAAAATTAATGGAGGAAAATATATAAACACAGGAAAACAAAATATAATCGGAAATGAACCTCTTGAAGACGCGGGATACGCAGGAATATATGCAGAGAAAAATTCAAATATCGAAAATGACGGTACATTCAAATTTCAAAAAGCAAAATTCCAATTAAACAATTCAAATGTTACAGAAAAAGGAACAACATTGTTTGACAAAGACAGTATATTGAGGTTGTCCTACAGTTCATACGAATTAAGCAAAGATGCTTGCGTGACATTTAAAGATAATGCCCAAATATCATGTTTTGGTTCACAAATAACTGTGAAAGACAATGCAACAATGGATTTTTCCGGACTTAAAACAGGAAAGATATACAACTATGAAAAAGAAGTTCCATATATTAACTATAGAACAAAGCCAACAAAAAACAATCAAATAACATTTAAAGATAATACAAAAATACTAATACCACACATATCATTCAAAGAGACAAATAAAAATATTTTAAACATAAAAAAAAGCAAGTCATACGAAGTAATGCAACCAACAAGTCTAATCATACCAAAATATATATTAAACAAGGCACAAACAACAATTCACGAAGCAAATCAAAAAGAAGATATAAAACAAAAACTAATTGAAACGATAACAAACGAATTTAAAATAACACTAAATGCACAAATACAAGACATAACATTTGAACAAAAGATTGAAGAACCAATTAAAAAGTCAAATGAAGGTGAAGATGAAGTGTGTACATTAAAGCTAACGAAAGAAGTATTTGAGAAAGCAAAAGTGACTCCAGAAAAAGCAAATGAAGAATTAAACAAGCAAAAATTATTAGAAACCATAAACAATGAATATAAGTATGACAAATTAACAGTCGACGACAAAAAATTAAAAATAAAATTCGAATTATATGAAGATAAAGAATGCTATTTTGTTAGATCAGAAACTATAAAAAAATTTCAACCAACATTAGAAGGAACTGTTCGAGTAGGATTGCCACGTTCAATTTTCGATGTTGCACAATTAACTGTCGAACAGGCGAATAGTTCACAAGAGAATAAAACGAAATTATTTAAAACAATAGAGAAAGAAACAAGTATAGAATTTTTAGGCGATACATGCAAGGCAAAGTTTGAGCAATATGATTCAAAAACAGAAGAATGTGTTGATTATTGGTCTAACGAAGAATGCGATTAAGTATTCGATAGCTTTATGCCTATTTACGATAAGGCAACTAATAATGGCTAGTTAGTTATACATTAATTTTACTATAAAATTGTTATAACCTTGGTAAATTTGTATTGTTGTTTGAATCAGGTATTTTCCTGATTCATTTGTATTTTCTGTTAGTTTGCAGTTCTTCATCATCTAATACTTTAAAAAAGTGCTATAAATTACTTGCTAATAATTATTGCTATCCTTCTAAGTGTATCATTGTTGTTTTCTATATATCTTCTGTAGAATACTTTGCTTTATAATCTTGGTTTTTATACTTATGTTTACGTAGCACTTTATATATCGTTGTTAATCCTATTGTTAATAGTTCAGTCATTTGCAACAGTTTACAAAAATATATAAGTTTTGCTAAAATCATATGGTATTTTGCTTGATTTTTATTATAACGTATAACGTGAAGTTTTTAAGACGCACAAAAATTATAGCAACGTTAGGTCCATCTAGCAGCTCAGAAGATATAATTAGGAAATTGGTTATTGCTGGCGCTAATGTTTTTAGACTAAATTTTTCTCATGGTAATTTAGAAAATCACAAACAGAACGCACAATATATTAGGAAAGTAGAGCAAGAATTAAATACAAATATTGCGATAATGATGGATCTTCAAGGCCCAAAGTTGCGTATTGGAGTTTTTGAAAAAGGAAACGTTAACTTAAATGTTGGATCTGTTTTTGTTCTTGACCAAGAGCAAGAACTTGGAACAACAAATAGAGTTACCTTTCCTCATCCAGAAATTTATTCAGCTATAACTGAAGGGACTGAGCTTCTTCTTGATGATGGCAAGATAAAGCTACTTGTAAAAGAAAGAAATGGCAAATCAATTATAACTGAGGTGATAAATGGTGGCGTTCTTTCTAATCGTAAAGGTGTTAATATTCCGAACGCAATTCTTCCGATAAAGGCACTTACAGCAAAGGATTTAAAAGATATTGAAGCTGCGAATGATGTAGATGCAGATTGGATAGCTGTTTCTTTTGTTCAAACTGCAAAGGATATAGAATACGCACGGAGTATTGTTGGTAATAAATTTGATATTATAGCCAAGATCGAAAAGCCATCTGCTGTTCAAAATATTGATTCTATTTTAAAAGTATCAGATGCAATAATGGTTGCAAGGGGTGACTTAGGTGTTGAGTTGCCTTTTGAATCAATACCATCTATCCAAAAAGAACTAATAGAAAAGGCAAAAGAACATCAAAGGCCAGTAGTTGTTGCTACACAGATGCTGGAGTCAATGACAAATTGCCATGTACCTACAAGGGCTGAAATAACAGACGTTGCATGTGCAGTAGCAGAAGGTGCTGATGCTGTGATGCTTTCAGCCGAAAGTGCAAGTGGAAACTATCCGGTTGAAGCTGTATCAACAATGGCCAAAATAATACAAAAGACAGAAGATGATGAGCTAACATTTGTAGGACGACTAAATCAAAATATTGATGCAATTCAACAATCTGTTTATAGTGCCGTCACATCTGCTAAAATAAGAACCATAGCAAGCTTTACGGAATCTGGCAGATGCGCTATCAGCACTTCAAATACAAGGGCGCAGGCTAATATTATTGCATTCACCCCAAATGTTAAAACGATGAGAAGGCTCAGTTTAGTTTGGGGAGTAAAGCCTATTTTAATAGATGAAATTTTTAGTTTTTCCCAGATGGTTCAATTAACACAACGGCACCTATGCAAAAACTTCAAAATGGAACAAGGAGAAAAGGTAGCTATAGTTGCTGGACTTCCATTTAGATCGTCAGGCATAACTAATTTAATTCATATATACGAAATAGATACTGAAAGAGCTATTGAAAGTTAAGAATGGTGCGGATGAAGGGACTTGAACCCCCACGGCCTGTGGCCACAAGAACCTAAATCTTGCGTGTCTACCAGTTCCACCACATCCGCACTATACCAATGTTAACACAGGAAGCGTAAATTTGTCAAGACTTTCACTCTGCAGGCATTGACGTACTATATATATTTTCAAAACGGTTTATGTTGCCATGTTGTTGTAATTATTACATTACCACAATATTAACTATATATAACTTTTACGTTGCTATCTTAATTATTGTATGCTATAATGTTTATTAATAAAAGTTTTATACTAAATGAGGTAAGCTAAATGTTTAAAATTAAGAAGTCATTATTATGTATAAGTGCTATAAGCTGTATGTCTTTATATGCATCTACTATAGCAGATCCTATAGAAGTAATAACTAATCCTATGACTATAATTATAGGAAAGACTACTACAGGCACAGTATTAGCACCTACAGGCAAAGTAGTAGCAACAGATCTAGAGAATGAGGCAGATTATAACTATTGGTCTACAGAAGAAGATAATACATATGTGTTTAATACTGATGATACATATTGGATAACTAATAAACCAATAATTATTAATAAAGATTATCCATTAAAGTTAATAACAAACTATCCTTATGATTATAAATTAGTATTAGACCGTTATAATGCATTTTCTATAGATGACTATGGTATAAACTATAATTATGATACTACTATAACTGATAGTAATAATAATGGCACTATAGATATTATTAATGGATACTTAGAATTAATGCCTGGAGCTAAAATAAATAATACAGGAACTATAACGTTAAAAGGTAGTAGTTATATAGATATCAATTATAGTAGTACTCTAACTAATAAAGGAACTATAGATATATCTAATATAACAGATCTATTTTATTGGGGTAATAATGGTATATTTACTCTAGAAGAAGGATCTACCTTTATACTACCTAAGAGTATTAGCACACCTAATCGTAATGACTTTAATATAACACTAAGTGGTAGTAGTGATAAACCTGTTAATATAGTTATACCTAAAGGTTGTGAATATATAACAAATATAAACAATAATAATAAAGAAGACTTATTTAATGCAATAGAAGATGCAACAGGATTTACATTTAATGGTAATACATCTAATGTATCATTTATATCTATTAAACATACTCTCTCTGATATAACTAATACAAAATATAAACACAGAATGTAATAGTAATACATATATACTATCATTACCTCAAGAAGATAAGGTAGTATTACTATACATCCAGGAGGATCTTATAGATCTTCTAAACCTATAGGTATTAAGGTTATTAATAAAGGAGGTAAGATAGTGTTTAAGTAAGATAGAGCCAACTAATATGTTGGCTTGTTTTGTTGTGAGGGGGTGGGGTGTTTTTGTCCCCATGCAGCTAATTAAAACTCTTGACTATGGTTATAAATGTATCATAAAATGAACATAGGTCGGAAGGGTGGCCGAGTGGTTAAAGGCAGCAGACTGTAAATCTGCCGACGTTTGTCTACGCAAGTTCGAATCTTGCCCCTTCCACCAAAATGCGGGTGTAGCTTAATGGTAAAGCCCCAGCCTTCCAAGCTGGTTACGTGGGTCCGATTCCCATCACCCGCTCCATTATCGAACTTCTTCTTGAATGGTATCAGTGATGTTTAAGTTTTTGATAGCGCCAAAATTTTGGAGAGAAAGAAACAGCAAGATCGCAAAATGTCTTTCGCCTTTTTCAAAGATTTTTTCATTATACTCTGATTTTAGATCCAGCTGCTCTCATCCTACAAAAGCAGATGTTCCGGTAATTTGTGTTGGAAATGCCGTTCTTGGGGGCGCAGGCAAAACTCCCACAGTTGAGTATATTTGCAACCTTCTAAAAGAGCATAAGATGAAACCACACATACTGACATCAGGTTATGGAGGATACCTTAAAAATGTAGTTCGTGTTGATCCAGCGATGCATTCCTACCTTCAGGTCGGAGACGAAGCTTTATTGTCTGCTGCAGTTACAACCACTTGGGTTGGAAAGAATAGAACTAATTCATCAAAGGCGGCTGTGATAGCAGGGGCTGATATGCTTGTAATGGATGACGGATTTCAGAACAATTCAATTCACAAAGATCTAAAAATATTAGTCGTTGATTCTAAACAGGCATTCGGAAATGAATATGTATTTCCAGCTGGACCTTTGAGGGAAGGAGTTGAGATTAGTGTAGAGAAGTCAGATATTGTCATTGTAATAGGTGACAAAAACGAAGAACTAGAAAAACGAATAGCTGATGTTGTTCCAAGCATGAAAATATGCAGAGCAAAAATGATACCAACATATCCAGATATTGAAACGGAAAAAATAATAGGTTTTTGTGGAATTGGTTTTCCCGACAAGTTTAAAAAAACGTTACTAGATAGCAGCTACTATTTATTGGATTTTATAGTATTTTCAGATCACCATCCATATACAATAACTGAAGTTCAAAAATTAATAGACGCAGCGAAAAAAGCAGGAGCTACATTGGTAACAACGACAAAGGACTATATAAAAATACCAGAGGTTTTTAGAAGTTATATAAAAGTTATACCGATAAAACTAAAATTCGAAGATGCAGGTTTTGACGATGAGATTTTATCGTTAACAAACCAAACAATTAACGGTTAATTAATATTAAACGGATATAATATATATAGATGTATTATATCAGCTTTAATAAATGGTTGTTTTGTATAAGGCAAAATGTATCAATAATTTTAATAGAACTGTTGAAATATTTGTTTTTGCAAAAAGCGAAGAAACTCTGAAAAATGTTTTGAAAAAGCAAAATATATATCTTATTTCCGCTAAAAAAGATAAATCAATAACTAAAAAAAGATTAAGCAGTTTTTCATTGCAATTTATACATGATTTACGGCAACTTATTAGAAATAATGTTGATTTAATAAATTCTTTAAGAATACTTAAAAATACACACACGAACAATAAGCTATCAACAATGATTGACTATATAATAGACGAAATAGAGCAAGGCAAATCGCTTTCCGAAACTCTTTCAAATTTTGAATGCTTTGATTCAATAACAATAAAATGCCTGCAAGTTGCTGAAAAAACAGCAAAACTTTATGACTCGCTTACTCGTATTGAAAAATATTTGAATGCTAAAAATAATATATTACAAAAAATAAGTGAAGCCGTGAGGTATCCTTTAGTTTTGGCTAGCGTTGTATTTTCTGTTTTAATATTTTGGATCTGTTTTATAGTTCCAAAGTTTGCTGAGTTGTTTGTAGGTATGAACGTTGAGTTAACGATATTAACGAAATGTGTTATAGCAATTAGCAACTTTTTAAACTCATGGATTTCTGCGTTTTTATGTGTTTTTTTCATATCTATATTTTTTGTTTTTTCTAAAACAAACTATTCTAAACAAATATTGCAAATATTTTTTAAAAGGATCGGATTGACTAGGCTGAAATTTTATATTGAATTCTTTTACGGAATGAACTTAATGTTAGAGGAAAAACTACATCTTATAGAATGTTTAGAAATGTTTTTGAATTCAGAAAATTCTGATGTTATTAAAGATATAGTTTGCATGATAAAGCAGGGCAAATCTTTGGCTACTGCAATGGAAACAAGCGGAGTATTTCGGCATACTGAAATTAGCATAATCGAAACTGGAGAACAATGTGGAGATTTAGCAACATCATTTTGTGTTGCTGCAAATAATATAAAAAATAATTTCGAAACGAAATCAAAGAAAGTAATAGGAATACTGCAGCCATGTTTGATGCTTATAATCGGAGGGATTTTGATTTTAATAATATGCGCAATAATAATGCCTATATATTCAACGCTTGAATACGTCAACATATAAGATATTATGTACTTTGAATGTATGTGTATTATTTGTGCAATAAATTGTTGTATTTTAAAATGTAATGAGATATAACTGTTTGCAAGTTAACATTATTTAGCACTTAAAAATGAAAAAATTCTTTATTATTGCATCATTGTTCGCTTCTGTATTTTCTGCTTATTCAATGCAAACATGGCATAGTGATTTATGCACACAAAATATGTATTATTTAAGCCAACATTCAAGAGCACAATATGAACAAAGCGAAGCAATTTCACTCGATCAACTAGTAAATGAACTTCAAAATAGACAAGCTTCCTATATTCCAGTATCCAGAGAAGAAGCAACAAGAATGTTTGAAAACACTGTAGATTTTAATCTATTAAACTCTAAAACAACAGAAAACATAGAAGATTATTTACATAACCTTCAATCTTTGTTTGATAAAACTAATACTCAACGTTACTACAACAAAAACTTAATGCCAAGCGAATGGTACCTTAGGCTACCGGATGATTGTACATATTTACTCAATAACGCTCAAATATATCCTGCTATATTAACTTTCAAAACACTGCAAAAAATGTATAAATGCAACTTTTTATTGCGTTGTCATGAGATCTATAATTCACTAGAAACGGCTAAAGCACAGTTTGCAATAAAATTTTATGCGGCTCAAGGTTCAGAAAACTTCGATAAACACTTAGAAGAAATGATAAACTTTCAACTAGATCCAAGCGATATTACGCGAAACACAGCAATAGATCTTTGTCGTTTTATGAAAGATGTATTAAATATAAATGACATAACATTATCGCAAACAACATATAGACCTGTTGTTGAAGTTTTACGAGAAGTTGGCATTAACGTTAGTAATGACGAAGAACAATGGGGATACTACACGAATATACTGGATTTTGCAGAATATGATACCTTTAGCAACCCAACATACAATATCGTAAAATTCGACAACGGAGATGACTATGAAATTATTTTAGAGTACGAATTTACTCCGCGAACAAACAGAAACATACAACAACAAAATGAACAAGCAGATATGGATGATGATAACGAGCAATTCAATGAAGATGGAGAAATTGGTGATGAGCAACCATCTGGCTGGAGTAAGTTTGTTAGAAAAGTAAAATGCTTTTTCAAAGAAAAAAAGCTTCCAAGAGAAACTCGTAGAAAAATAAAAGAAGAAAGACTAGAACAAATTGAATTAGCATATCAAATGCATCAGGAAATGCAAGGTAACGATGAAGTATGACAGAAGATTTTGATATGCCAGATGAACAATAAAATCAAATATAAGAGCAGACTATTTCTGCTCTTCGCTTCCTGTTAGCATTTCTATTTTCAATTGAGCATTTTTCAGTTGTTCTTCGCAGAACTTTGTCAAATAAGATCCACGTTCAAAAGCTGTTACGGCTTCGTTTAATGGCATCCTACCGTCTTCAAGTTTTTTAATAATTTCTTCGAGTTCGGAAAGAGCTTGTTCAAAAGTTAATTCATGGGACATTTTACAAAATTGATATAAGACGGCCTATGTGCTATTATAGTATAAGAGGAGAAAAACATCACTTAGATTTTTATGTTTTTTGATTGAATGCAAGAATAACCTGCATTCTAAACAAATATCTTTTTTTTGAAAGCGAACAGATTATGAATAATAATATTAAAAATTTAGCTATTATAGCTCACGTTGACCATGGGAAAACGACCTTGGTTGACGCACTTTTCAAGCAAAGTGGATTGTTTAGAGACAACCAAGTTATCGAGACTTGCGCTATGGACTCGAACGAACTTGAACGCGAAAGAGGAATAACTATACTTGCAAAATGTACAAGTTTTAACTGGAAAGGAACTAAGCTCAATATAGTTGACACGCCAGGTCACGCAGATTTCGGAGGTGAAGTTGAACGTATCTTGTCGATGGTCGATGGAGTTCTTGTTCTAGTAGACGCAGCAGAAGGCCCTATGCCTCAGACAAAATTTGTTCTCTCAAAAGCGTTGGCTTTAAACTTAAATCCAATCGTTGTTATCAATAAAATTGATAAGTCCGACTCAAGGGTATCAGAGGTTCTTGACGAAGTGTTTGAACTTTTCTTAGCTTTAGGAGCTAACGATAAACAGTTAGATTTTCCTATTCTCTATGCATCTGGAAGAAGCGGTTGGGCTGTCAGAAACTTAGAAAACGATGAAAGAAAGGATATGGAGCCGCTTCTAGATACAATTCTTGAACACGTACCAGATGCATCAACAGAAGATTCAGGCCAATTTAAGATGCTTGTGACAACTCTTGAATATGATCAATATCTTGGCAGAATCTTGACAGGAAAAATACTAAGCGGAACAGCGAATGTTAACGATGCAGTTCACGCATTAAGGCCAGGTGTTCCAGGAGATATTGAGCGTTCGAGACTAACAAAGCTATTAGCTTTTGAGGGCTTAAAAAGAATTCCAATAGAATCAGCAAAAGCTGGAGATATCATAGCAATAGCAGGTCTTGAAAAAGCAACAGTTGCAGATACAATTGCAGCTATGGAAGTTTCTCAACCTCTTGATTCGTTGCCAATCGATCCTCCAACGATATCTATGACTTTTTCTGTAAATGACTCACCATTGGCTGGTAAAGAAGGAAAGAACCTAACATCCAGAGTCATAGGGGACAGGCTATTTAAAGAGGCTGAAGGTAACGTTTCTATAACGGTCAAAAAATCAACTCAAGAAGAATCGTATGAAGTCGCAGGACGAGGAGAGTTGCAGCTTGGTATTTTGATCGAAACCATGAGACGAGAAGGTTTTGAACTTTCAATCGGACGTCCTAAAGTTTTATTCCATAATGATCCAAATACTGGAGAAACACTTGAGCCAATCGAAGAACTATATGTTGATCTTGATGATGAGTTTACAGGTACTGTTGTTGATAAACTCATACAACGCAAAGGTGAAATGATTGATATGAGACCATCTGGTGTTGGCAAAACTCGTATAAAATTTTTGATTCCAACAAGAGGACTTATTGGTTATTATGGAGACTTTTTAACTGATACAAGAGGGTCTGGAATTATGAACCGTTCGTTTCATTCATATGCTCCACACAAAGGACCTATTGAAGAGCGCAGCAGAGGAGCCTTGGTTTCAATCGCAAGTGGAAAAGCAATCCCATATGCATTGTTTTATCTAAAGGATCGAGGGACACTTTTTGTTCATCCAGGAGATCCTGTTTATGATGGAATGATTATTGGGGAGCACAGCAGGGAAAACGAACTAGAAGTTAATCCTACAAAAGAAAAGCAACTTTCAAACTGTCGAGCAGCAGGAAAGGATGAAAATATCAAACTTCCAAACCCAAGGGAAATGACACTTGAACAAGCAATTGCATATATTAAAAATGATGAAAAAGTTGAGGTAACTCCAAAGTCAATAAGACTACGCAAAAAATACCTCGATCAAATAACACGCAAAAAAATGAGCAGACAACAAGATAGCTAATTATAAAATGTTGAAGGCTTTAAACGCCTTCAAGCAAAATAATATGTAAAAAAAACTGTTCGCGTTATGTCCGTTCAGCGAAGCCTTGCTAGTCAAGGCATATTTTGATCTAGATATCCACAACTAACATTAGCATCATATAAACTTATGCCATAAAAGAATTGATATCGATAACTGCAATGTACAGGTTTACTATATCATTGTTAGATGTCAATGCTACAGTTCTGGTAAATTTGACTAATTTTGTCATTACGTGTTACCATGAAAGATACAATTTATCCAATGGAGCAAAAACATGGCCAAAGAAAGAAGTGGAGGGAAAGCTATCTGTTCACTATTAATATGTTGGCTTTTTTATTTGTATAGTTATGTCACAAGAGTCGAACCAAGCGTTTTGGTAAATCAGCTTCAGAGTGAATTTGGAATTACAACTTCTGTAATAGGCTTTGTTATATCTATAGCATACATTCCTTATGTTGCAATGCAGATTCCTTGCGGAATTTTAACGGATAAGCTTGGCATCAAAAATATGCTCCTTGCCAGTTGCGTCTTGAGCTCTATAGGTGCCTTTGTCTTTGGATCTGCGGAAACTACGTTCCAACTAGGAATGGGCAGATTTATGATCGGGCTTGCCGCAGCCTCTGCGTTCCTTTGCTGTGGAAAAGTTGCCTCTGAATACTTTGCAAAGGAAAGATATGCGATACTTATGGGTTTCGCAATGTTTATGGGTTGTTTAGGAGGTATATTTGGAACTGCTCCAATAGCTTATTTTTCTGACCTGGTAGGTTGGAGGATGACGACATATGTAATTTCTTTCATAGGCCTAATACTTGCAGTAGCTGTTATTTTTACTATAGAAAAAACTAAGAAACATGAAGTTGAACAAAATTCTCTACTTAAAGGATTAAAAATATTGATTAAAAATCCTAATGCATGGTTAATAGGATTTTATGGGTCAATGACATACTTACCGCTCAGCGCCCTTGCGGAACTCTGGAGCGTTCCTTTCGTTGAAAAACGTTACGGAATTTCAACTGAATTAGCAGCAATATCTCCTATTGTCATATTTATTGGTTTTGGCCTTGGCGGCATTGTGGCTGCTTGGATTGCAAAAAAAATAGACAGTTATCGGAATACGATTATGTCATTTACATGTTTAGTAATACTAACATTTGCAATAGCTATCTACAGTGAATCTGTTTCGTTTTGGATTATGATGGCTTTGTTTTTTATAGGCGGCGTTGGAGCTGGAGCAAACACGCTATGTTTTTCGATGGCTTATGATTTGGTACCAAGAGAATTTAGTGGAACATCTTCTGGTTTTACAAACGCAGTAATTATGTCTAGTGGCATACTTTTTCAACCACTTCTCGGAAAGTTGCTTGATTATTATCGCAACGGATTAACGTCAGCAGATGGTTCTCCAATTTATACAGTTGAAGCATATCGCGGAGCTTTTGCATTTGTAATTGTTGCTTTGGTTTTAGCTTTGGTTGTAACTTTCTTAATCAAAGACAAACAGAATACGGATAACGTATGAGACATATCCCAAGATTTTATTTTGAACATTTAAACGAATCCATAACTCTTAACGATTCTCAATCATATCATTTAGTGCGAGTTTTGAGGTTTAAAGAAGGTGATGAATGCCTTCTGTTTAATCCTATAGATGGTGAGTTTTTATGCAAGGTAGAAAAAATAACCAAGAAAAACGTTCAAGTAAAGAAAGTGCAAAAAATAAAAAGTTTTACGATTTCTAGGAAAATAGCCCTAGCGTTTTGCATTATAAAACCAACAAACACAAAATTAATTATCGAAAAATGCACTGAACTTGGTGTAACCGATTTTTTTCCTATCAAAAGTCAATATACTAACAATAATGTTGATACAAAAAAGTTAAATTTAATAGCAATATCTGCATCAGAGCAGTGTGGTAGACTTGATATACCAAACATCTATGAAACTCAACCGCTTGATATGTTCCTAAAGTCTTTACCAAGTAACTTCGTATGGTTATCAGCGATTGAACACTTAGAAACAAAAAAAGAATTAGAGGTACATACTGAAAATATTGGAATTATTATAGGGCCTGAAGGCGGATTTTCAGAACCAGAAAAACAACTACTTCTTGAAAACACAAAACAAATTTTCTTAAGTAATAATATTTTAAGATCAGAAACAGCTGCTATTTCCGCTATATCCAGAGTTCAATAAAAAAAAATTTATGAACTATAACAAAAAATGATTAAATTAACTATTTATTAAGTTTTTTATTTTAGAATGATGATATAAGAGTATAACTCATAAGAGGAATTATAATGCGTAAAATATATATATCTGCTATTTCCTTGTTAGCATCAATACCAGAGTATGGAGCTGAAACACTAGATACCGTTAAAGAAGAAAGTATAACGAATGATGTTAAACAGGAAGTTACCACCGAGAAGCAGAACAACGTAAAGCCAGAAGAAAAAAGTGTTGAAGATAATCTTACTCTCAAATCAGAAGATATTGTCGGAAGTTTTGAACTGTTAAGCGATATCTTTGATTATCAAAAACTTGTAACTAAACCATATAAACTTGAAGGAAATGGCGGTTATGCTTTATTTTTTAAAGTTACACATGAACTTGTAAAGCTAGTAGAGGATGGAAATTGCGACGAACTAACAAAATATATTTATAGAAAAGACGCAACAAGTGATAAAAGAAAATACTTTGATCCATTAATTGCTAAAGCTTGCGATGATTTAGTGAAAAAAGATTCTAGTGGTTTAAATATAAAGTTAGTAGGCTTGAAAGCTCTTGAAACTTTGTCGAGCACACCAGGAGAAATAATTAAAAATCGTAATTTAAATCTAGTTTCGCAAGGAATACAAGGCTTAGATGAACTCGAACTAAAGCAAATTAATAATGCGGCGGCTCTGGTTTTGAAGTATAACAAAGAAAGCAATCGCTTTATTTTTATAGTTCATAATGATCCAAAGATGAATAATATAGGCGAAGCTAATGTGGCAAACAATTATTATGATAAAGTTGAAAAACTTATAAAAGATATTGAAGCGAAGCTAAGTCCTGAACAAAAAAAAGAGTACGAAACATTACAACAAAAAGAATCAGAACTAAAAGAAATTGAGAAACAGTTAAATGAACTGTTGAATAAACCAGAAGTAAAAGCATTACAAAAAGAAAATCAAGATAAAATTGCATCATTAACACAACAAAAGACACAACAAGAAAAAGCAAAAGCTCAAGCAGAAGTTTCGAAAAAAAAAGCAACTGACAATATAAATAAGCAAGTTGCCGCAAAAGAGCAGCAAAAAAAGAAAGCCCCAAAGAGTCTAATCACAAAACTAAATAAAGATATTAAAAATATTAGATCCTCGTTATCTAAAACTATAGCACCATTTGAGAAAACTATTAGAGATGCAAAAATAAATATTGTAAATATAAATAAACAGATTCAAGTTCTTAATAGCAAATTACCAGCGGAGATTGAACAACTACAAGCAAAGGAAGAGGAAAAGAAAAAAGAAGTTCAGGGCATCCAAAACAGCGATAGCATGAAGCAACTTAACGAAAAATGCAAATCGGAGATTGAACAAGCAAAAACACAACTACAAATTGCTATCGAGGCACATCAAAACGCACTTAAAGCAAAATAATAGTTACTAAGGTGAGAGTAGATTCTCTCACCAGATTTCGTGATATTTATTAAAAAAGTATTTTTTGTGATATTTTATTTTGGCATCTATGTCTAAGTATTATTGTTTATAATTTAATATTAATTAATGCGTTATGTTTTGCTTTTTTGCTTTGACAACCATCTTAATCGCATAAGTAGCGACTGTATCATAATACCAATTGCGAACTAAGTTTATATATATTTGTAAAAAGGTATATGTTGCCATACCACGGCTATTATATCGATGAAATTTATTTATATGCTAGCCCGTATAAGCAGACGGCTGGAATGACGCTGGGAGCTGGCTGCTATTTCGATTGCGTTTGTATATGTTGTGTTATAAAGTGCGGCGGATTTTATGTTCATTTTATGTGTATTTGCTATGAGTTTTATATAT
>JAFUQI010000079.1 GCA_017481035.1 Alphaproteobacteria bacterium
AGCCGGCCGCGCCGCGCGTATTTTCCGCGGCCGGCTTATGAGCAAATCAGTATCCTATAACATTTTATTATCATTAAACACGCTTCTGAACGTACGCTAAGAGCAGCATGTTTATGCGCAATGCAATCACTAGCATAGCATGACAACATAAACCTTTTTGAAATATATATAGCTATATTGCCAGTTCCCAATTGATATTATCAATTGCGTCTAAGTAATAATACATACATTGACATGCATTAATAGAAGGCGGCGCCACGCGCCATTTCACGCATCTTGCTTATGCGAAAGACAATAGCTAGCATTATATATATAATCTTCATTGATATAACTGATATACTGCACCAGGAAACTATAGAATACTCACAAATTTATTAGTATCTAAAACGAAGAAGACAACCAAACCAGCAATCTTTTGAGCCGATAGCACCCAGCGCTATTTTCCGCGGCCGGCTTATGAGCAAAGCAGTATCATATAACATTTTATTATCATTAAACACAAAGCGCAGAATGGCGCTAAGAGCAGCATGCTTATGCGAAATACGATATGATAACATTTCATAAAATGCTGACGTTTCAATGCTACTGCTGTTTTCACTTACGTGGCTTGTTATGTAGTTATTATTTTTGTAAAATTTTATCATTTTATCTTAATGCATCAACTGGTTCAAGCAAAGATGCTTTTCTTGCTGGATACCAAGTTGCAATAAGACAACATAGCATTGAGGCAATAGATATAATTGCAACTTCTACAAAGTCTGTTTTAGATGGCAACTGTGAAAGAAAGTATATCTCTTCATTAAACAAGTCTGATCCAGATAGCTTTTCCAAAAAACGTCTTATTTTTTCGATGTTTAGCGAAACAGTGAGTCCTAGTGTAATGCCAAGTATTGTTCCAAGTATTCCAATTGAGGATCCTATGATAAAAAAAGTTTTTTGAATTGATCTTTTTGTAGCTCCCATTGTCCTGAGTATAGCAATATCCCTAACCTTGCTATGTGTAAGCATTGTAAGCCCTGATATAATATTAAATATAGCAACAAGAATTATAATGCTTAATATCAATGTCATCACGTTTTTCTCAACAACAACTGCATGAAAAATACTGGAATCAGAATGCTGCCAATCCATTACTCTGTAAGCTTTACCAAGATGTTTTGATAACGTTGATGTTAATTTACTTGTACAATCGACATTATTTAAAAATATTTCTATTTGAGAAACCTTAGCTTTTTGATTAAAGAAATCTTGTGCTGTTGCAAGATTCATAATGATTATATTTTTGTCATATTCATTCATGCCAACTTCAAATACACCAGCAATTTCAAATAACTCTTCTTTAGGCATATGGCCAAATGGTGTAACTAATCCATCTGGAATCATAAGTTTTATAGAATCACCAATTCTCAAGGCCAAGTTTTCTGCAAGCCTAACACCTATTATAACTTTATTTGCTTTAAGGTTAGATATCTTTCCTGCAACAATATTGTTTGATATAAGCTTTTTAGACAGCAATGATTCCAGTGATATTCCTTGAACCATAATTCCCTTTGCCGTTCCATTTGAAATCAGTATGCATTGTTGTTCAATTTGAGGAATTATGCTTTCAACTTTATCGGTTTTCGACTTGATTGTTTCGCATAATAATTCATAGTTAGACATATCAGAATAATCTGAGTTTATAATAATTATATGACCTTTCATCCCAACTATTTTATCAAGTAGCTCAGACCTAAATCCGTTCATTACAGAAGTAACTATGATCAGAGTTGCTACTCCAAGAGCAATGCCTATAAATGAAAATAAAGTTACGACATATGCAAATCCAGATTTTTTGCCTGACCTTAAGTATCTAAATGCAATAAAGGTTTCTATCATCAGTTACTCTCCGGAGATAACGCTTTTAATTGTATTTTTATATTTCCAAAAAATAGGAAAACCTATAGCAATGAAAATGGTTAAAACAATAAGTGAAGATACAATATCTTGTGATAGTGTAAATATGCAAAATATTATTGAAAATTGTGCCAATATTTTTGCTTTCAATCTTTTGTTTTTTTCTTTGTACCATCTATTAACAAGTTTGATGTATGCCAAACTGCAGAAAAGATAAACATACAAGAATATACTAACAAGCATATCGATTAGCTTTGAGAGACCTCCCTGCTGAATTTGTTCAATAGCAAGAAATGGAATTATTCCAAAAGCCGCAATCAATAAAGCTGATTTTGGAGCTCCTGCTTTATTTACTTTTCCAAATATTTTCGGAAACAAACCGTCTTCATATGCTCCATAAGCTATTTGACTACTCGTGAGCGTCCAAGCGTTTAATGTTCCAATGCATACTATTATAGCCATAATTGATATTGCTATATCGCTATAATTTGAGAATATACTCCCCATAACGATCGCGTATGGAGCAGTTGAGCCTTCTAGTTTTTCAAACCCTGTTACTCCAGTTATTGAAATTGTATTCATAAGATAAACAAATGCCACACAAGATGTTCCAATAATAATAGCTCTTGGTATTGTCTTCTCAGGGCGTTTGACGCTTTCTGCTGGAGTCGTGGCACATTCAACACCGATAAATCCCCAAAACGTTAAAAGAGCTGTTTTTGCAATTGTTGTTGCTGTATCCGCTCCATCTGTTATAACATCTTTAATAGAGAATTTAAAATGAATCGGGTCAAAGAACATAAAAAACACTACAGGAAGACAAATCAGAGGAAGTATCTTCATAAAAGTTAAGACAGTTTCTATTATTCCAGAAAACTTCATCCCAATAATATTAATAGACGTTATGGCGAATAATATTATGGTCTCAATAGTTAATGTTTGGATAAGCGTTAAATCACCAGTTATAATAGAAAGATATCCTATCGTTGTTACAAGAAGAACAGAGTTGCTTGACCACGAAATAATCCAATATATCCAAGCTGTGAAAAAACCTGCAGTTCTTCCAAACGCTTCCGAAACATAAACATGAGGCCCACCATTTTTTGGGAGGTGAGATGATAAATCAGAAAAAACTAAAGCAAGAGATATTGCCCCTGCTATAGAAACTATCCAACCGAGAAGTCCAACTGTTTTAAATGGAGCTAGTTGTGATGGCAAGACAAAAGCTGCCGAACCAAGCTGGCTCCCAATAACTATAGAAACTAAAGCTAAAAATCCTAAGTTTTTGTTATGCATATATTACTTTCCCTTTGGATGGCTGTATATTCTCATAATTCTATTTTTTTTGTTCAATATTTTCTGAGCAATATCTTTTGTTTCTTCGAAAGTGATGCTTCTAATAATAGATCTTATTTTTTTAAATTCACTCATTTTATATCCGTTTGTTATATATGATAAGCCATACATTAGCATCAAATTAGGGTCGTTTTCGTTGAGTTCAAGTTGATCTAAATATTTTTTCTTTTCATTTTCAAAACGTTCTTTTGTTAAATGTTTGTCGACAAAATCTGATATTGTTTGCATGATAGCGTTATCAACATCATTTACTTTTTTATCATTGTGAAACATAGCGGATATATTAAGTCTACCCTTATCAAATGCTCTTATATCTAAATAACTGCCAATGTCATATGCTGTTTTATTTTTATCGATAAGCTCTGAATACAAAACAGAACTACTTCCAGTTGATAGCATTCCTACTATAAGTTCAACAATAGTTTGCTTTCGAACATCATCAAAAAGGTTTCTATCAATTTTATAGACTATATTAATATCATTAAATTTAATGTTTTCGTCTTCGTGTTCAATTGAATGAGTAAGCCCAGTGCTTTCCGGATCTATGACTCTATTTCTATCAACTCTTTTTCCTGCTGGAATCATCCCAAAATATGTCTTTACTTTATCTATTGCTTCATCAATCGTAATATCACCCACCAGTAATACAAAAGCATTTTGAGGATTATAAAACTTTTCATAGTGAGCTCTTACCTCTGTTGGCCCGCATGCTTTTATCTGATCAATGTAACCTATAACAGGATATGAATAGTTTGAAAAAAGATACATAGCTTTCCATGATGCTTCTTCCATATGGTTAATAAATGGATCCGATTCTGTGCGCATCTTACGTTCTTCTATAACGACTTCTTTTTCCTTTTGAAGTTCTTTCGGATCTAACTTAAGATTTTGCATTCTATCAGCTTCGATCTTTAAGTTCATATCTAAGAAGCTTTTATGGCATAGGAATATGTAAAACGTTATATCATAACTTGTAAAAGCATTTGAGTTCTTATTGCACACAAAAGATATCTCTTTAAGTTTTTCACCACTTAAATTTTTTGTTCCTTTGAACATCATATGCTCCAGAATATGAGAGATACCCGTTACATTTCTTGGATCATCTGCTGATCCAACAAAGTAACCAACTCCACCAGAGACAGTTCCTTTTGTATTTGTTCTAATTACATATATCTTAATACCATTGTCTAATGTCGCCTCAGAAATATCAAGGTCATCATTTATATTGTTTTGTGTCGTAATATTACTTTCGTTTACAATAGGTTGGTCAGCAAATATAGTAAATGTATTAAGAATTAATCCTGTTACTAGAAACTTATTTAACATCTTTCTTCTCCTCTGTATTTATTGTTTTTCCGCATGTGACAAATAATATTTTATCTGGATCATAAACTTTTTTGATTGCTATATTTACTTCATCAAGAGTTAGGCTTTGGTATGAATCGCGTAGATATGTATTAACACCTTCAGATTTTATACCAACAGTTCTAAGCGAACTAACAAAAGCTAAGGTTGTTCCGTTAGTATCAAAAACAGTCTGTGCAAACTTGCAAATTTTAAATCTGTCAAGTTCTTCTTGAGTGATTCCTTTATCTGCTAATTTTTTTATCTCCTCTTTAACTAATGCGATTACCTTAGCAACATTCTCTGGTCTTGTATCAGCGCTTCCTGTTATAATTGACTGTAGGTCGCCTCCAGATCCGTTTCCCCACATAAAAGAAGTCCTAATGCCGTAAACAAGACCATTCTTATCTCTTACAACTTTTGATATCCTACAAACTAATGGCAGACTCCCAAAAGTATCGTTTGCTGCCGCGATTGCAAACGCATCTCTTGAATTAAGTTCTACTCCAGGCATTGCAAATAAAATAGTTGATTGTGGATTGTCAATTTCTATATGAACAGTTTTTCCGGCATTGTCGATATATGATCTGTGTTGACCAGGTTTAAAGTTGTTTGATTTTACTCCATATAAAGCATCATATACTTTATTGAATGAGTCAACAATTTTTTGTTCATCAATATTAGAAACGATGGTTATCTCTGCATTCCTTGGATCAAATATATTTTTATATACCTTTTTAACATCATCTGAAGTATATTTTTTAACATCCTCTAATCCTTGTTTTAACATATAGTGATATGGCTTTGGCATAGCTAGATTATTCAGCTTTTCTTTGGCCAAACTCCTTGGTGAGCATAACATTTGTTGCAATGAGACTAATAAAACTTGTTTCTTCTCATCAATAGTATTTTCTTTGAAATGAGACTTTGTCATTACATCGCAAAGCAAATCTATGCAAAGATCAAAACTTCTTAAAAGGCAACTTCCAGTAACAACTATATCATCTCCATTAGCAACAACTGTTAAACCTATCGAGTTATCTTCAAATGCTTTTTTAAGTTCAAAAGCATCTCTAGACCCAGCTCCTTCTGTCATTGCAGAAGTCAAAAGATCTAATATGAACGGTTTATCGCCAAAAGACCTTTCTCCTTCATTACGAAATACGATCTGAAAATTGATAGGTCCAGATTCAGATTTTACGCTCCATATAGAATTTTTAAACTTAGCTTTGATTTCTTTTATATCAAGCTCTGTTTGTTTAAGTTCTATGTCGTTCATATTAAACTCTGTTTTGTCATCGTTTGCTTTCCAGCTCTTATACATATACGCAGCAGTTGTACCAAATATAGCTGTGAGTATTATTCGTGAAAATAGTTTATTAGACATTTTTGATTCCTTTCAAAAATTCTGCCTTTGGGAAAAGTGCAAAAAAGTTTCTGTTTGTTATAATCGAGACATCTTCAAGTGATAAATTTTTAAGCTCCGCAATACATTCTGCTATCAAGCTTACATAAGCTGGCTCGTTTGTTTTGCCTCTATATGGAACAGGTGACAAATACGGACAGTCTGTTTCGATTAATATTCTATTGCTCGGAACATATTTAACAACTTCTCTAAGTTCATTCGAGTTCTTAAAGGTTATTATTCCGGAGAATGAAATATAGTATCCAAGATCAAGAATTTTCTTTGCATTATCGATAGAATCTGTATAACAATGAAAAACTGCATTTTTGATATTGTATTGTTTTAATATATCAAATATATCCTCAAAGCAATCACGGGCATGAAAAATATAAGGAAGGTCTGATCGTTCTGATAGGCTTAACATATCATGCAGCAACTTAATTTGATCTTCCTTCGAAGTTTCATCCTTATAATAATAATCAAGTCCGACTTCACCTATCGCAACAACCTTTGGATGTAATAGATATTTATTAATCAATTCAAGATCATATCCATCTTTAAAATGATGCGGATGAATTCCGACAGAACAGCAAACATTATCGTACTTTTCTGCGATTTCTATATTTAAAGGTATAGTATTTGAATCAGTACCAACCGTTAAAATATAGTCAACACCAACTAGTTTTGCTAATCTTATTTTTTCGGCTAGGTTTTCAACTATACCTTTATAATATAGATGTGCATGTGAATCTATCATTTTGCAAAGGCCTCACTTAAAACTTCATCTATATGTTTTACACACTTAATTTCAATGGCTTCTTTTATTACATCTGGAAGTTCTGATATATCCTTTTCATTTTCTTGTGGTATAAAGACCTTCTTAATTCCACTCCTTCGTGCCGCTAACAGTTTTTCTTTTAGGCCTCCAATAGCCAAAACGTTTCCAGTAAGAGTTATTTCACCAGTCATAGCAATATCTGACTTTACTGGACGTTTTGTTAATGCAGATACTATTGAAGTGCAAATTGTGATACCAGCCGATGGACCATCTTTTGGGACAGCTCCCTCAGGAACATGAACATGTATATCAGTTTTTTCAAGGTCATCTTGGTTTAATCCAAGTTCAATATATCTTGATTTCACATAGCTATATGCAGCTTTAACTGATTCCTGCATTACCTCTCCAAGTTTTCCTGTAGAGGTTATATTACCGCTTCCAAATGTTGGAAGTGTTTCAATCTCTAAAACATCGCCACCAGATTCGGTCCATGCAAGCCCTGTCACAACGCCAATCCTTGGATCTTTAGATGCGGTTAGTTGCGTAAATTTTTCAGCTCCTAAAAACTCAGAAATATTTGACTCGTCAACTGTAACTGATTCTATGTCTTTATTAGAAAGAATTCTTCTAACCACTTTGCGACATATTTTTGATATCTCTCTTTCAAGATTACGTACACCTGATTCCATAGTATAATTTCGAATAATCTTTGCTATAGCATTATCTGTAAATTTAATCTCCGTTGTTTTAAGCCCATTTTGCTCTAGTTGCTTTGGAATTATATACTTTTTAACTATGTTAAGTTTTTCTTCCTCTGTATATCCGGAAAGGTTAATAACTTCCATTCTATCGAGAAGTGCGTGTGGTATATCTAGACTGTTTGCGGTTGTGATAAACATTGTTTCAGATAGGTCATAAGGAACTTCAATATAGTGATCTACGAATGCCTGGTTTTGTTCAGGATCTAGAACCTCAAGCAAAGCTGATGCTGGATCTCCCCTCCAATCGGAACCAAGTTTATCAATTTCATCAAGCATAATAATAGGATTAGTTGATTTCGCTCTTTTGAATGCCTGTATGATTTTACCTGGCATTGATCCTATATATGTCCGTCTATGCCCCCTAATCTCAGATTCATCATTAACACCACCTAGTGCTACCCTAACGAAATTTTTACCTGTAGCCTCCGCAATAGCTTTTCCAAGCGAAGTCTTACCAACACCTGGAGGGCCTACAAAGCACATAATCTGTGCCTTCATTTTTTTTACTCTTTTTTGAACTGATAGGTACTCCATAATCCTATCTTTTATTTTATTAAGTCCATAATGCGTTTTATTTAAAACTTCTTCAGCCGTTTGAAGTGAATTTGATTTTTTGCTATGTGTCCATGGAAGGCTTAAAAGCCAGTCAAGATAAGTTCTAATAATACCACCTTCTTGAGACATCTGAGGCATATTACGCAGCTTTTTAACTTCAGCTAAGGCTTTTGTTTTCGCTTCTTTTGACATCTTTGATTGCTTAACTTTTTGTTCTAGTTCTCTAACCTCTTGGTTTAGATCCTCTCCGTCTCCAAGTTCTTTATAGATTGCTTTAAGTTGTTCGTTTAGATAATATTCCTTTTGGTTTTTTTCAACCTGTTTCTTAACTCTATTTTTTATTTTTTTTTCAACTATTACTAACTCTGACTTTTCTTCCATCATATATATCAACTTCTCTAGCCTATCTTTTACTGAAGTTGTCTCAAGTATCTTTTGCCTTTCGCTAACCTTTAACGGTATATATGAAGCTATTGTATCTGCAAGTTTTGAGCAATCTTCCATGGATGATATAGAGTTAAGTATATCTAAAGGAAGCTTCTTATTCTGCTTAAAGAAAGATTCAAAATTTGATACAAGAGCTAACCTCAAACCTTCAAGCTCCTTCGAATCGTATCGCTCTATTCTTGCAGCCATAATTTCTGCTCTCATCATTTCTTCATCATCAATCTTTGAAATGATATCTGCTCGATAAAGACCATTTGCAAGGATCTTAATAGTTCCATCTGTTAGCTTGATTGTTTGATCGATCATGCAAACTGTTCCAACATCATATAACGTTTCCGGTTTTACAACATCTATTGTTGAATCTCTTTGCGTTACAAGAACTACCATTTTATCAGTAGTCATGGCGTTTTCTATAGCGTTTATCGATTTTTGACGACCGATAAAAAGAGGAACAATAAACTCAGGATAGATAACAACATCGCGTAACGGTATTAATGGAAGCAGTTTTTTTTCTTTTATCATGTGTAAAGTTGAACGCAGAATAATACCATTTTATTTTATCTAAAAGCTTTGCGTATGTCCAGAAAACGTATTTGCTTGTGGCATTGACAAGCTTCACAACAATCAATAAGTTATTAGTAATACGTAACCAAGTTGCTGTAGCTGTACAATTACAGCAAACAGATAAAAATTATATAAGCATAATATCTAATACGTATGCTGATGCTAATGTTAAGCAGGCGGCGGGAATGGCGCGGGGCGCCGCCTGCTTAAATATATGGTTATCATGATGCTTTGCTAGTATTATTCTATATTAGACGCAATTGATAACATACCAATTGCGAACTATCAATATGATTACTATATATATTTCAAAAAGGCTGTTCGCATTATATCAATTCAGCTAAGCCTTACCTGTCAAGGCACGTTTCACTCTAAAGGCCGTTGACAGCGGCTTGCTTCATTTATATTTCTTTCTTCGAACCTTTTTTCAAAAAAATATAGTAGTAGTCTTATATGGTTGTTTATAGGTATGTGATATAACGTATAGATGGTTGCTGTAATGGATGTCGCACTGCGACCGCCACTGGTTCACCTAACGGTGAAGGTGGCTTATGTTTGTTGTTGGTATGTTAGGTTTGTGATGTTGCTTGGCGCTGCCTGCTATTTCGATTGCGGTTATATATATTGCGTTGTGATTTGTGGCAACTTTTATGTTTATTTTATGCACACTTGGTATAAGTTTGACATCTCGATAAGCATGCTGCACTTGTGATGCGGTACACAGAGTGCTTAATGTTGCTAGGCTATATACTCTGACTTAAACAATCAGGCGTTGCTAATGCGTGCCGCTCTGTGTGCTAAATAATGATAAAATGTTATAGGATTCTTCTTTGTGCATAAACTGGCCGCTGAAATGGCGCAGAGCGCCGCCTGCTTTAAATAAATTGTTGTTATAATTTTTATCAATATCAATATTATGCTGGTATAAAAAAAGTTATATTTTTCGCTGCTGCATAAAAGAAAACAAACTTTCTTTTAGATAAAAACTATGCTGATTTTATTTATTTTTACACAGAATGTAATCTTACAACTTTTCATAACTTGTTTAAAACTTGGAGCATTAAGTCTAATAACTTAATTTTCCATAAGGTTTCCAAATTTTGTTAGTCTTCCATCGAAGAAAAGTTTGACGGTTCCTATTGGTCCATGTCTTTGTTTTGCGATTATAATCTCCGCTCTATTATAAACTTGTTCCATTTCTTGTTGCCATTTATCGTGTTCATTTGTACCTTCCGGTGGCTCTTTCCTTGCCTTATAATATTCTTCCCTAAAGACGAACATAACAACATCTGCATCTTGTTCTATTGATCCAGATTCCCTCAGATCTGCAAGTTGAGGTCTTTTATCGTCTCTTTGTTCAACTGCTCTTGAAAGCTGGGAAAGTGCAACAACAGGAACGTTTAGCTCTTTCGCAATACCTTTAAGAGAACGGGTTATTTCTGAAATTTCTTGAACACGATTTTCCGAACCTCTTTTTGAACCTCCTGATTCAATTAGCTGAAGATAGTCTATTACTATTAATCCTATATTCTTCTGGCGCTTTAGCTTCCTTGCTCTGTTTCTGATCTGATTAATAGTAATGTTTGGTGTATCGTCAACGTACAGCTCAATGTTCTCCAGTTCCTGACTAATAGCTAGAAATTTTTCGAAGGAATCCTTTTGTATTTCTCCGCGTCTAATGCTGTCGGACGAGATCCCTGATTCACTTGCAAGTATTCTGGTTGCTAGTTGCTCAGAAGACATTTCTAATGAAAAGAAAACTACACCTGCGCCTTCCTCGGGATTATATAACTTTGCCTTCGCTGCATTAAAAGCTATATTTGTAGCAAATGCTGTCTTACCCATCGATGGACGTCCTGCTATAACCAAAAGGTCTGAATTATGAAGACCTCCAAGCCACTTATCCATTAACTTAAATCCAGTTGTAACTCCGACGATTTTTTTATCTCTTTTAAACGCTGCTGCTGCTGCTTCAATTGATTCAGCCAAAGCATCACTAAAACTTAACATACGTCCTTTTGCAGTAACTCCATTGGAAAGATCGTATAACTCTTTTTCTGTTGTTTCTATAACCGTGTCTGCGTTTTCTTCTGCGTTGACATTTTTTGCGTTAGAGATTGTTTTATCGCCTATTTCTATGAGTTTTCGCCTTAGGTATAGTTCATGAATTATCTTTGCATATTCAGAAACGTTGCTTAAACTAACGACAGAATCCAAAAGATCTATAAGATACTGTTTTCCACCTGCTTCGTTGAAAATCTTTTCCTGTGATAAAATAGCAGATAATGTAATTGGATCCGCAACCGAACCACTGTTCCTTATCTTACATATAGACTCATATATTTTTTCATGGATTGGTGCGGCAAAGTGAAAGGCGCAAAATGTATCTGGAATGTTATCTATAACTGAGTTATCAAGAAGCAAAGCACCAAGCAAAGCTTGCTCTGCTTCAAGATTATGTAAAAAACTATTTTCCATAAAAAAACTCCTGACTTCAGTTATAGATTATAAACTTAGAAAAAGGTCACATTACGTGACCTGATTTTTTTTTGGAATTAATACATTCCCATTCCGCCCATGCCTGGATTTGGCATTTCAGGTGTTGTCTTTGGTTCTGGCTTCTCAACTATTACGCACTCAGTTGTAAGTAGTAATGCTGCGATTGAAGCTGCATCTTGAAGAGCTGTTCTAACAACTTTTGCTGGGTCGATAATACCTGCGCTTATCATATCCGTATACGTATCAGTTGCCGCATCGTATCCAAAGTTGAAATCTTTGTTATCTAGAATCTTATGGACAACAACTGCACCATCAACGCCAGCATTGTTTGAAATCTGACGAGCCGGAGCCATGAGAGCATGACGTATTATATTAACACCAATCTTTTGATCTTCGTTGTTTGTCTTAATATCTGCCAACTTTTCAATGGATCTTAGAAGAGCGACTCCACCTCCGGGAACAACGCCTTCCTCAATAGCCGCTTTTGTTGCATGCATTGCATCATCAACGCGATCTTTCTTTTCTTTGACCTCAACTTCAGTCGCACCACCAACTCTGATAACAGCGACACCACCTGCTAGTTTTGCAAGTCTTTCCTTGAGCTTTTCAATATCGTATTCAGATGTTGAATCTTCAATTTGTGCACGAATTTGATTGCAACGAGCTTGTATAGCTTCTTTGCTTCCGGCGCCTTCGACTATTGTTGTATCATCTTTTGTGATCGTAACTTTCTTGGCAGTTCCAAGCATACCTAAAGTTACGTTTTCAAGTTTGATTCCGACATCTTCAGAGACCAATGTCCCGCCTGTAAGAATTGCTATATCTTCAAGCATTGCCTTTCTGCGATCTCCAAAACCTGGAGCCTTGACAGCAGCCACTCTTAATCCACCTCTTAGTTTGTTAACAACTAAAGTTGCAAGAGCCTCACCCTCTATATCCTCGGCAATTATCAAGAGTGGACGACCTGATTGTGCAACAGCCTCGAGGACCGGCAAAATTGGTTGAAGACCAGTTAGTTTCTTTTCGCAGATCAATATGTATGGATTCTCCAATTCAGCCGTCATTTTTTCAGCATTTGTGACAAAGTATGGGGATATATATCCACGATCAAATTGCATACCTTCAACAACATCTAACTCTGTCTGGAATGACTTTGCTTCTTCGATTGTGATAACCCCTTCTTTTCCAACCTTTGAAACCGCATTTGCAAGCATTTCACCAATTTCTTTTTCGCCATTTGCAGAGATTGTTCCGACTTGTATTATTTCTTCATTTGTTGAAACAGGCTTTGCTTTTTCTTTGAGGAAGTTAACAGTTGATTCAACAGCCATATTAATACCTCTGAGCAAGTCCATAGGGTTTGCACCAGCTGCAACTGACTTGATACCTTCAGTTAAAATTGCTTGAGCTAAAACTGTTGCTGTCGTTGTTCCATCACCGGCTAGGTCTGAAGTTTTGTTCGCAACTTCTTTGACCATTTGAGCACCGGCATTCTCAAACTTATCTGATACTTCAATTTCTTTTGCAACAGAGACACCGTCCTTTGTTATCCTTGGTGCACCGTATGCTTTTTCAATTAAAACATTACGTCCTTTTGGGCCCATTGTAACTTTAACTGCATTTGCTAAAGTGTTTACACCTTTTAGAATTTTACCTCTAGCTTCTGTGCTAAACTTTATTTCTTTCGATGCCATAAAATATCTCCTTTAAAATTATTCAAAAATACCCATAATATCTGATTCTTTCATGACTAAATAATCTTTGCCATCGAGTTTAATCTCGTTGCCAGACCATTTTCCAAAAAGAACCTTATCACCAACTTTAACTTGCAATGGAACTATATCACCATTGTCAGATTTTGTGCCATTACCAATAGCTATAACTAAACCTTCCATTGGTTTTTCTTTCGCTGTATCTGGAATTATAATTCCTCCTGATGTCTTTGATTCACTTTCAAGACGCTCAACGAGGACTCTATCATATAAAGGTCTAAATTTCATTTTCATACTCCTAAAAAATATTAATTGTAAACCATATCTCTGCGCAATAATTTTAACCTTTAATAAGCCAAAGTCAAATGATTTTGCTGTGCGAATAAATAAGGCAAAATAGCGCGAAATATGAAGGGAGAAGTCCCTATAACTACATAATATTATAACCGCAAAATTGCTGTCAAATTTTAAAAACTCCCATAAAAGTTTAGCAATCTTCTTCTAGGTATGATTCGCATCCATCATCTGGATCATTTGTGTAGAATATTATCTTTGTATTATCTTGTATTAAACTTTTTAGTTTATCATGAAAT
>JAFUQI010000080.1 GCA_017481035.1 Alphaproteobacteria bacterium
AGCCGGCCGCGCCGCGCGTATTTTCCGCGGCCGGCTTATGAGCAAATCAGTATCCTATAACATTTTATTATCATTAAACACGCTTCTGAACGTACGCTAAGAGCAGCATGTTTATGCGCAATGCAATCACTAGCATAGCATAGCAACATAAACCTTTTTGAAATATATATAGCTATATTGCCAGTTCCCAATTGATATTATCAATTGCGTCTAAGTAATAATACATACATTGACATGCATCATAACTATCAAAAATACGTTATAATCCAAATAGCTAATTATTCTTTTTGTTTTAGTTAACTCTGTAGCGAACTTCGGCTTTTAAATCAGCTTCGAAGTGTACAATCAACAAAATGAAGGACCACGATAATAATCGCAATCCCCATCATTCTATAAATACTTTTAATCGTAATTGATTTTTTTGCGTGGCTTAAAGCCTGCTATATACGTATAAACGACTGGTACAACAAATATAGTGAATATGGTTCCAACAGTCATGCCGCCAACGATAACTGCCCCTAATGGGATTCGTATTTCACATCCTGCTCCTCGAGCCAAGGCAAGAGGTAATGTACCAAGAACCATCGCGCAAGTTGTCATCAGGATTGGCCGCAAACGCATTGCTGCTGCTTTCTTAACTGCTTCCTTATAGCTTAAACCTTGATCAACTAATTTGTTCGAAAAGTCTACTATAAGGATACCGTGTTTAGTGATAAGACCTATCAGAGTTAAGAAACCAATATTTGAAAACATATTTAGAGTTCCATTTATACATGCCAAAGTAACAACACCTCCAACCAACGTTAAAGGAACAGTCAACATAATGATAAAAGGATCACGCCAACTTTCGAATTGTGCTGCCATAACAAGGTATATAAAGCTTAAAGCTAAAAGGAAGATCATCAACATAGTGTTAGACTCTGTTAGGAACCTCTTTGTTTCTCCTGTAAACTCAATAAATACATCATCTGGCAAAACTTTCCTTGCAAGATCACGTATGATATCTATTGAATCGCCAAGAGAAGTCGAAGCGTTTAACAACGGCATAATAGTGTTTGCACGAGTTCTGTTATAACGATATATTGAGACAGGACCTGACCTTGCGTGAACTTTGATAAGTTCGCTTATAGGAACAAGCAACTCCTCATTTCCTGAATATGTTTTTACATATATGTCTGTTAGCTGATCAGGGGACCTCTTCGCTTCTTCCTCGATTTCAACTTTAACATCATATATTTTGTTATCCTTCTTGAACTTTGTCGCAACCTGTCCTTGAATAAGTCCTGAAATCGTATCTGATATTAACTTTGGATCAACATTTAAAATAGAAGCTTTATCTCTTAAAATTTCGATCGTGTAATCCTCTGCTTCGTTTCTTGCAGTTGAACGTATGCCTTGTACTATACCGCTTGAGTATATTTCTGCTATCAAATTGCTTGATATTTCTCGTAACTCCCTGTGTGATTTGTTGCCTCTTACAACGAAATATACTACCTTTGAGTTATCGTCTCCTCCACCTCCTCGACCAGATGTAAATCTAACATCAATACCAGAGACTTCCTCACATTTTTGAGCTATCTCTTTCATAACTTCTTCTGTTGGTTTTCCACAGTTATTACGCATAATGCCAACACCCTCAAACGATGGATTTGTAATAACGTACTGCCTTGATTCAACTTCTGGGTATTGGCTAATTACTTTATCGATTGCATCAACATAACGTTGCGTAAAGTTCAAAGTCGAAGTTTGCGGAGCATGACCCTCATAGCTAAACATTCCAACATCTTGGTATGGCTTTTGTTCGCTTGGCATAAATGCATAAACAAAGTATCCAAACGCTGAAAACAATAATGCTACCATCAAAGTTTTTCTTCGGTTATCCAAAACTTTGCCCAGCATCTCTGCATACTTTATATCAACCTTTTCCAAGAATTCTGATGCATCTATTTTTGACAAAAGATTGTTGAATATTATGGCATATTTGTTTTTAGATTTCGGCTTATCTTCCGTTACGAGAGTTCTGGAACACATCATTGGAGATAAAGTTAATGCAACAAAACCTGAAAGCAAGACAGCTCCAGCCAAAGTTATTGAAAACTCTTTTAGGTATTTTCCTGTTTCACCTTGCGCCAAGGCAACAGGTGCATACACTGCACATAACGTTAAAGTCATTGCGATAACGGCAAAGCTAACCTCCTTTGTACCTTCAATCGCGGCCTTTATTGGTGTAAGACCACGCTCAATATATTTATATATGTTTTCCAATATAACAATAGCATCGTCAACGACAAGACCTATAGCCAAGACCATACTCATTAACGTCATGCTGTTTATTGTAAAGCCACAGAGATACATAATAAAAAGAGCACCTACAAGTGAAACAGGAACTGTTATAAGTGGAATAAGGGCTGCTCTGAACGACCTTAAGAATATAAAGACAACAAGAACCACAAGCAATATTGCTTCAAAAATTGTATGGTAAACTTCGTCAAGTGATCGTTCAATGAATGTCGTGCTATCATAAGCAACACTAAATTTTATACCTGCTGGAATTTGCTTTTGCAATTCTTTATATTTTGCTTTTATACCTCTCGCAACCTGAATTGGGTTTGCTGATGTTTGAGAAATAACAGAGAGAGTAACGACCTTCTCTCCATTGAATCTCGAGAGAACTTTTTTGTTACTTTTGTCAAGCTTAACAGAGCCGATATCCTTAAGTTTAACTATGTTGTTCTTTTTATTGACAACTGGAATTTCCATAAACTCTTCTGGACTTTGAAGGTCTGCTATCGTTGTAACAACATACTCCCTATCACTATTAACGATCTTTCCAGCTGGACTTTCAATGTTCTGCTTTTTAAGAGCAGTTATAACATCGATAACCGTCAAGTTATAAAACGCCATACGCTGCGGATCCAGCGACACCTGCATTTGGTGATCTCCGGCTCCATATACATCAATTCTTGCAACACCAGGAACAGCTTCAAGTGTATGGCTTATTTCGTTTTGAGCATAAACATATAACTCACTTTCAGTTAATTTGTCGCTGATAAGAGCCAATGAAACTATTGATTTTTCATTCGAACCAGCCTTTGTCAATATCGGTTCCTGCGCTGCATCTGGAAACCTATCTCTCCATTTGCTAAGTCTATCACGAATATCATTAGTTGCCGAATCAAGGTCCCTTCCTTCTGCAATCTCAATAGATACTTCGCTTGTTTCGCTATCGCTTTTTGATTCGATTGTTTCTATTCCTTCAATACCTGCTATAGCTTCTTCGATAACACGTGTTACTTGGTTTTCAATGATCTCAGGCCCAGCTCCGTAATAATTCATCTTAACCGTAACGTGATTCTTTTCCATCTTTGGATACTGCCTGACAGGCAACCTATCTCCCGTTACCAAGCCAAGTACCATGACGATTAACGTCAAAACCCAAGCAAAAACAGGACGTTTAATACAAACCTCAGAAAGACTCATTATTCAGCGCCCTCCGTTTTGTTATCTTCTTTGCTTTTCTCCTCAGTTGGTTTTGATCCTTCTTCTTCTTGAGTGACTGATTTTTCTTTTTCTTGAACCTCATCGCCGACCTTTTGGTCTAACAACGATTCTGGAGCATCCTTTAGCGCCTCTTCGTCATCGTTTATACCAAGCTTTTCATTCTTTTCGGCAACAGTTTCCTTTTCACCTTCCTCAAAATCTTCTTTGTTAAGAATTTTGGTCTTTGAGCCGTCAGTAAGTTTAAGTTGACCAGAAATAACTACTATATCTCCATCTTTTAAGCCAGCAACAATTTCTATACCACTGGCATCCTTTGATCCTGTCAACACACGACGTCTATATGCTCTACCCTTATCATCAATAACCCATACGAACTCAATTGCGCCCTCTCTATCAAGAGCATCCTCATCTATTAAAATAACGTCAGTCTTTTCGCCAATTATCAACTTAACGTTCGCAAACATTCCATGACGCAAGAGCCCAGACTTATTAGGGATGACTGCACGAACGAGGACACTGTGATTTTTTGTGTCAACCTCAGAATCGATAGCATCAACAACACCAGAGAAAGATCTACCGACAAAAGCATCAACGTCTATTTCAACAGTTTGACCAACTGCTATCTCATCAATATATTTCGCTGGCACGCTAAACTCAACTTTAACTTGCGAATTATCCACAATATCAACAAGTTCAGTATGTTGTTGAACTATGTTACCTGGAGTTACTGACCCCTTCATAATTCCTATTGTTCCTGTAAATGGCGCCTTAATTACCGTCTTTGAAAGTTGGAATGCGCTGCTATCAAGTTGTGCTTTTGCTGCATTTAATTGCCCCAATGCTTCATCATAATTTTTTTGAGAACCAGCCTTGCCTTCATATAACTTTTTTACTCTGTCGAATTCAGCTTTGCGTAGATTATACTCAGCCTCATACTTTTCTTTTTCTGCTTTGTATAGATCGTCCTCAAACTTTATTAGTTCATCACCCTCATTAACTTTCGTTCCTTCAGTAAATAAAACCTGTGCGATCTTACCAGGTATTTCTGCTTTAATGACAACCTCTTGATTTGCCTTCAAAGTTCCAATTGATTTTACTTCCTTGAGTGTTGTTCCTTTTTTAGCTTTCATAGCCTCAACACCAACCAACCTGCTCCCCATACCTTCCATCATATTTGAATCAGAAAGTACTATTCTGCAAACTCCTCTTACCGCAGGTTTCATAGACTTAAGGAACACAAAGCAGCAAAGAATAGAAGACAATAAAAAAATTATCTGGTTCTTAAATGTTCCTTGATTTAACTTCAAGAAATCCCTTTTATTTTTAGACAACAAGAAGCCTTTCCAAAATGTAAAGCAAGATTGTAATAAACGTTTGATTTTTCCTGACATATCTAAGTGTTGAAGCATAATCCCTCTATGTTATTGTAACATATATCAAAAAAAAAGCATATATTCATTTAGAAAAGACGTTAACAACAGAATTAACAAAAACAGGAAGAATAAATAGTTAAGCTAATATTTTTTATTTGAAACAGTTTTAATAATATAGTTCATATTTGCTGATTATATATCGTCATACTTATTATAACATACTGTTATTGTATTGAGCCTAACAGCAAACAGATATAAACAACACTACATATATTCTTTTCTAGCAAAATATACACATTAATACGTATTAGTATGGCAAAATACTTAAGCAACACATTAACGACAACATGTTATAATTGGTATAACTATAATGATTCTACTTGCTTTTATTAATCTTGTTGCAAATGCCAACAGCTATTCATTATTTAGTGCAAAATTGCAATAATCATTTAAATCCATACATATTTCGCTTAATATCAACAATGCAAAACATTTCGCATAAATGTGCCAAGCAATATAACATTTGTTTGCAGAATAATATATCTGTCGCAAATTATTAGCGTTATATTTCAACAAAAATATAAGGATTATTTCTTTTATAATATATAAACAACAACAAGGATGTTACGCTAACATAACACCTTGCTGATATAAACTTATCGTTTTGATAAATTATTTTTTAGTAGTATATACTGCTTTTCCGTTTGGATCTATAAGTTCTGCTTCTGATTCGTTTTTAACATTCCACTTGTATCCTTTTTCTTCTATAACTTTAATTATATGATCTGCGACATCTTTATTTAATAATCCGTCGTACGGTTCATTATTATAAACTCTGTTTCCTATACGAAACGATACATCTTCTGAATAAAAACCAGGAAAAAAGTTTTCTACTTTTTCAAGGTCGCTATTATCGTATCCTAATAATTTTGATATCTCCTCAAAATCACTGTACGTAAGTAGCTTTTTGTTAGGGGTATATGTATCTATATAGACCATTGGTACCTCTTCTTTGTAAATTTTGACAATATTGTATATTAGGTTTTCGTCATCAATATTGTTATAGGTTCCATACCCTAACATAGAACCTAAAGCTTCGACAACATCTTGAATCTCTTGATCGGTAAGGGCTGTTTTCGTTTTTATAAGATTATGTACTTTAGTCTTTATTTGTTCTCTGATATCTGATGGAACAGCAGAAGAAAGAAGATCATTCAGTTTAAGCTCATCTTTACCTGCTTTTCGTAAGCTCATACGATTTGGGTCATTTAAAAGTTCGCGAAACTCATCTTGAGTTACACCATAATTTAACTTTAATTTTTCGTAAAATTCTTGTTCTGTTTCTTGATAATCTACTTTTCGGTTACATTGAAACACGGCTTCTAGCCAGTCAGTATTAGATAAACCAACAGAAACACCATCAACTATTAACGCCAAATTTTTTGCTATTTTTTCTGCTGTTGCTTCATTTAGCCCTGTTTGTGATCCTATAAAAGCATTTAGTTTTGATTTTAGTTTTTCTCTTACAGATACTGGGAAATCAAAATGAGAAAAATCACTTATAGACACCTCTTGAACAGAAGTATCCTCGGATTCTTCATCAGATGCTATGTTTATAGAAAAACTCTGCGCGTCTCTATCGTTTAAAAATGTATCAAATGTATTCCTGTCTACGCCAAAAACCTCATGCATTTCTTGATAAAATTGGCGTTCTAATATTTGCTGGTCTGTTTCATTTGCAATTTCTGCGGAAAAAGATGAACCACATGATAGGATTAAACCTAAGCTAAAGAAACCTGTTAAAAATGTTTTTTCATAGTAAAACAAAAAAAAACTCACTTATCATAGTAAAACAAAAAAAACTCACTTATAATACTACTTTATTATTAATAGAATGTCAATATTTTTTGTATTGACGATTATTAACGTTTTAGCCAACGTTACACCTTTTTCAAACAATAAGGCCGCAGTCGCTAATAGGATATATATAAATAACAACTAGAGCTCTTCCTGTAGATATATGTAGAGTAATGTTACTATCTTGCATTCTATTCAAAGGTGAATTAAATCCTGCAAAATTCAATGTCCTATCAGTTACGTCCCACTTAAGGCCGTTCGTTGTAAGATGACAACTAGGCATGCCAAATATTGAAATCTTTGTATCTTTCTGAATATTAAGCCTATGTATTCCGAAACCTAGACTTTGCACAACAGTTTTATGATCAACAAATACATCATCTGTATTTGAAAAAATGGATATATTATTCATTATGTGATCAATATATCCACCGTTAATTCCAAAAACCATTGATGGACTAATGTTATTCTCGGCTACATATTTTAATGCTTTTTGATAGTCAGAATGATCCTGATCTTTTATTCTTATATGTTTCAAATTTTTTAGCGTTTCTTTGTTAACACTGTCAAGATCTCCTATAACTATATCTGGCAGTATGCCTTGTTCGACAAGTTTATTTGTTGCTCCATCCGCAGATATAATTGGCAAGTTAATATTTTTCAAGTGTTCAAACGCTATATCACCATCTAGGCATATGATAGATTTAAATTTTGATAAATCTATAAAATCAGATATTGTTGTTTTTTTTGTCATAGTGACGTTTTTGCAATATAGATATTATCGAAACACCTAGGCTAAATACGTTGCTCCAAACAACGAACTCTGACTTTGTGAACATTCCGTATATAACCCATGAAAATGAGCACACAAAGCAGTTTATTAGCATAAGCATTGAAACATCGCTAGTTGATTTTGTCTTGAATGACTTATATACCTGAGGAAGTATTCCAATTATTGTCGTCGCCATTGCGACAGTTCCAAAAAAGTTTTCTAAAAATTGCATATTGATATTCCCGAGAATGAAAAAGGGGCAAAAGCCCCCAGTATTTGTATATTATTTTTCGTCTTTTTTCTTAAGAGCTTCGCCTAAGATATCTCCAAGGCTTGCACCACTATCAGCTGATCCAAACTGTTGAAGAGCTTCCTTCTCGCGTTGAATCTCTAGTGCTTTAATCGAAAGGTTAACAGTTCTATCTTTGTCCATGCTAAGAACCATTGCTTCGACTTTATCACCAACCGAGAATCCATCTGTCTTGTTCTTTGACTTATCACTCGAAAGATCGGTTTTCTTAATAAAGCCAGATAGTCCATTTTCAAGTAAAACTTCAACACCAGACGAATGAATGTCTTTTATTTCCGCAGTAAATATGTCACCTTTCTTTAAGTTTTCGACTATTTCCGCGAATGGATCTTCTCCAAGTTGCTTTATTCCAAGACTGATTCTTTCCTTTTCTGGGTTAACATCAAGAACAACAACTTCTATCTTTTGACCTGGTTTGATATCCTTTGATTTATCGTCCTTAGATCCATCTGCCCAAGATACATCTGACATATGAACCATACCGTCTAAAGTATCAGTTACCCCAACAAATATACCAAACTCTGTCGTATTCTTGACGGTTCCTTCTATCTTCGTTCCAACTGGATGCTCATCAGCAAATTTTTGCCATGGATTTTCTTGACACTGTTTTAAGCCAAGGCTGATCTTACGCTTTTCCTGATTAACATCAAGAACCATAACCTCAACTTCTTCGCCTAATGTTACGGCTTTGCTTGGAACTGCATTTTTTCTAATCCAGCTAAGTTCTGTTTGATAAATTAAACCTTCTATACAATCTTCAAGTTCAACGAAAACACCGTAATCAGTTATATTGACAACCTTACCTTTTTTCTTGTCTCCAACCTTGTATCTTTGATCTATATTTTCCCAAGGAGTTTGAACAAGCTGCTTCATACCAAGTGAGACACGACCTGTAGATTTGTTAAGTTTGAGTACCTGGACCTTAACGACATCGCCAACATTCACAACTTCTGATGGATTGGTAACACGTTTCCATGACATATCGGTAACATGAAGAAGTCCATCAATACCGCCGATGTCAACGAATACTCCATAGTCTGTCGTATTTTTAACCGTACCCTCGATGATCATACCTTCTTCTATCTTGGCCATAACAGCATCTTTTGTTTCATTGCGAACTGCCTCTAAAACGGCACGTCTTGAAACGACTATATTATTGCGTTGACGATCCATTTTTATCAATTTAAATGGTTGTTTGATATTAAGCAATGGACTTATATCCTTTACTAATCTTAAGTCAACTTGGCTGCCTGGCAAGAAAGCTGCTGTTCCATTGATATCGACAGCAAATCCACCTTTTGTTTTCCCTGTTATAATACCTTCGATTGTGTCACCGTTCTCCATGTGGTTTTCTAAAGATTTCCAAACAGCTTCTTTTTTGGCACGTTCAATGCTCAAAACTGGTTCGCCATTCTTGTCTTCATACCTTTCAATAAAAACCTCTAGTGTGTCACCGACGTTAATATCTTCAGTTCCTTTTAGATCCTGAATATCCTTTAAAAATAAACGACCTTCAGATTTAAGTCCAACGTCAATTATGGCTTTGTCATTTTTAATCCCAACGATTTTACCTTGGACTACTCTTGTATCTGAAGACTTTTCATTTAACAACGATTCTTGCAGCAAATCTGCAAAACTTATTTTTTCACTCATATTTCACCTGAATAAACGCGAATTCACCTGATTGGTAAACCGCAAAAAAGAGGGTTAAACTATAAGAGCAGTATATCAAAAAATTCAACGTTTTAAAACATCAAAAAACTCCCATAAAGATTATGTGTTTGTGATGTTATTATTAGCGTAATGCTTTAAGTAAGCTGGCGTTGCTAATGTGTGCAGCGCTGCCGGCTTAATATGGGGTTGGTTTCGTTTTAGATACTACGAAATTTGTGAGTCTTCTATAGTTTCCTGATGTAGTATATCAGTTATATCAATAAAGATTATGTATATAATGCTAGCTATTGTCTTTCGCATAAGCGGGCGGCGCCCCGCGCCATTCCCGCCGCCTGCTATTCCTGTTGCGGTTGTTATGATGCTTGTTGATGTCAGTGTTGTTGCAACATATTGGAAGTCAATATGATTACTATATATATTTTCAAAAAGGTTTATGTTGCCATACTATGGCCATTATATCAATTCAGTTAAGCCTTACCTGTCAAGGCACGTTAAGGTTATATATTGGTTTAAGGAAATGGATGTGGCACTGCCACCCTTTTTTCAAAAAAATATAGTAGTAATGTATATGGTTGTTTATAGGTAGGTGATATAGTGTTGTAGGTTTATGAAGAGATAGGCTGTCGTACTACGACCGCCACTTGTTCACCTAACGGTGAAGGTGGTTTAGGTTTGTTGTTGGTATGTTAAGTTGGTGATACTTTAGTGCTAGTTATTGTATTGGGCTTAAGAAGGCTGCGGGAATGGTGCGGGGCGCCGCTTGCTATTTTGATTGCGGTTGTATATATTGCGTTGTGACGTGCGGCAAATTTTATATTTATTTTATACGTGTTTGTTATAAGTTTGACATATCAATAGTACGCGACGAAAATGGCGCGGAAAAATGCCTGCTTAAATATTTCATTATGTTAATAATTAGAAACCATGCAAATATTTTGCAATTGATTTAGTAATTGTATCAGCTTGATTTAGTTAATTGCACAAAACTACACCTTATCTTTTGTCTCTAAAATTTTATGGGAGTTTTTATTTTTTGACACAGTTATAAAATCATTTGTAACATATAAATAACAGGAACATCTCTGTTCCAATAATCAAACACTTCATCAAATATTTTTTTAAGAAAGGATTTTTATTATGTTTAACTATAAAATTATTTTTATTAAAAATGACAAGGAAATTACATTTAAAGAAAATGATATTGTTTCATTGGAGTTGATAGAAAAGGAAGAGACTCTACCTAGTGCAAAAATACAAGTTCCTTATAACAATCTCTCAAAAATTTCTGATTGTAGTATATGCAAAATATTTATAGATAACACTTTGTTTTTCTATGGTAACGTATCTTCGTTTAAATCAAAGTACAATGAATATATTGAAGTTGAAATAGAAGCAAAAAATACATGCAGCAATATTGCAGATAATGAAGGAGGCATACTCACAAAAATAAAAGAAGATCATCCAAATCTATTTAAAACAAGCAAAATAACAGAAATCTCAAAAACCGGAACGATTGAAACTGTCGATTTGCTTAATCCTACAGAATCCCTTGATGTTACTAAAAAAATCATATCAGGAACTCTATTTATTGAAAAAAACAATAAATTAAGTATTAATGAAATAGACTTAGAGCTAGAAGCTTCTTGGCTTTCTCGCAGGACTGGAGATATAAACATATCCAGCAAACTTGAAAAATATTTTAAAAGATCAAGAATTAACACATTAACACCATCAAAGCTTACAAATGCATGGCCCGAATTTGGAGACAAACTTTCAAGTTCAATAAGAGGGTCAAGATACTTCATAAGCATGTCAAAACTTAGAGAAAAAGAAACAATACCGATAAAAAAAATTAAAATTGGAGAAACTAATATAGATTTAAAAAATCATATTTTCGAAGGAAAGTTAATGATATCGTGGGATTATGATCAATATATGCGCGAAACCATCAAGATTAGTCTAAAAAATAACGATATAAGTTTTGGATCAAGAATGCCTTTAAAAATTAACTTAAAGAATGTTCAAGACTATATAGACAATTACGAAATACAAACATTTTTTGGAACTAATATTGGTTGCAACATAGCAAACGAAATCTTTAAATCTATATGCAACTCAATGATTTTATCATTAAGAAATATCGAGGTTACAGCTGAACTTTTTCCAGATGAATCTACACTAAATCTTTCAACAAAAACCTGGATAAAGATACAAGATAAACTATATAAAATAACAGAAATACATAGACATATAACTGCAAATAAACATACATTAAAGATAAAAGCTGTTGCTTTTTGTAATGATATAAGTGCATACAATACTTTTAAAAGTTACGCTATAAACGTTTCCGAGCCGAAAGAAATTACAGATACAGATATAATACAAGATATCATCGTCAAAAATGATGGAGATACGCAATATGACAATCTAATAAAATATATAGCAAACTTAAATAATTCAGAAAAAATAAATTCTCAAAACTGTAGACAGTTAATCTCAAACTTTTTAAATGACAACCAAACAGAAATACAGATAGTTATGAAGCCTCTTAAAACTACATATTGTGAACATAAAGCAATAAACCTAAATACAATTTCTATTACAGGAGAACAACTATGAAAAAAATAAAGTTTCCAAGAACAAGTTTTAACGCACAACCATTAATATATGGATCAGCCGATGATTTGAAGTCAACATTTTCATTCAAGATCGGAAAAAGCAAAAAACTTGAAGACATATTTAAAGATGAACTGCCAGATACTATAAGGTTAATGTGCAAAATTGAAACAAAATCAGAATTCCAGGATATTGAGATTTCAGCAAGATACAAGATTTATGCCACAGAAGAACCTAAACTTATGAAGTTTAACATTTATAATTGTAGTGCTATCGATATGTCCAACTACATATCCAACATATCTATCAAATTTGAATCAATGATTTATGATTCTAAACCTTGCTTACAACTAGAAAATTACCTAAAAGAAAATAACACCATATTTCAAAAGCAATTTGATATACAAAATTCATCTCGTATAATCGAGAATTATATTGACCAATCTCCTGACCTATCCAATATTATACATACAAAAAGCAAAAAACATCCATTCGCAGGATATTATTACGATGGAATAGATTTAAATAAGATAAAACAACATTTTTTCTATATTGGTACAGGCAAACAAGGCATTCCTTATATTCGTACCGAAGAATCAAGTTCAGGAACAATAAATATAATAAACAGCACACTCACGATTTCTGAATCAATATCGTATAAAATAATATTTATTGAAAGGACTATTCAACCTGAGTTTGTTGTTATATATTTAAAACGCACATTAAACTAAGTCTGAACAATAGTCCTAAACCATTAATCTGATTGCCTATTCATTATACGTTTCATGATTACAAGTAATATTATTGCTATAATGCAAATTTTTGAACCAAAGATATAAGCACTTCCTTCCCCTCCGGCTTGGGCAATTCTCCCTGCAATAGCACTAGCAGCTGCCGTTGAAAGAGATACAACTAGGTAAAACAAGCCAAAAGCAGTGCCTCTTACGTTTTTCGGAACATAATCAGACACCAATGTAGCTAAAACGCTATCTGTTATACCTCGTTGTATGCCCCAAAATGCTGTACCTAAAATCACACCATTCAAACTGGAAGCATACCCTAAGCATAAATGCGATATACATAAAATTATAAATCCAAGCAATAAAACATTTAGCCTGTTGACTCTGTCGGATAAAATGCCCATTGGATAAGCTACAAAAACCGATAATAAGTTATATATCATTGTTATAACTGTTCCATAGGCAACATTTAACCCAAAATTACCACATGCGTGAAGCGTAATAAAAACCTCGCTAAATCTAGCCAACATAAAACAAGCTACGATAACAAGTAATATCCAATAACGTTTACCAAGCGAGCATAGATCTTTGTATTTTATTTTTGTTTGTTTTTGTTTAACTTCTTGTTTGTTAAACTTTTCCTTAACAAAAAGTAGCAAGATAACAACTGCAATAACGGCTGGAATCCCAGCAAGTACAAACATAAGTTCAAAGTTATTGTTAGTAAGCTTCATGATTGCAATGCCAAAAAGCCCGCCTAGCGTCGAGCCAAGGACCGCAAGACTTTGCCTGAGACCATAGCAAGTGCCTTTGCTTTTTTCTGGAGAAACGTCGCTAATAAGCGCATCCCTTGGACTTGCCTGAATTCCGTTTCCTATCCTATCAATAGTCCTTGAAGCAAGCACTGTTCCAAAGGTTTTTGAAAATGCAAGCAATGGTTTTGAAATTGCAATCATAGCAAATCCTATAACCATAAGCGCTTTGCGTTTCTTAAAGTAATCACTTATCATTCCAGAAAATATACGAATACCATAAGCAATCGCTTCTACCAATGCTTCAAGAGCACCTATTGTCGACACAGCGACTCCAAGCACTGTCTTTAAGTATAAAGCAGATCCTGAAAAAACAACCGATGTAGCCATGTTAATCAACATCGAAGATATACCAATTGCGAATATAGTACCAGGTATGGATTTTTTAATTGACCTTAAAGATGTCTGCTTTTCAATCATTCTTAAGAAACCAGCTTCCCTAAAATATCATTTTATAACATCTATAAAATAATTTCAAACACTAACGGAATTGCGCAATAAGGATCGTGTTAATCAAATAAACAGTGCTAGCGCAATAATATCAGTTGCGTAAAGCTAACACATCCACTCATTAATACATATCAGTCACATTGCTATCAGATTTATGCTATAATATTAATAGAAGATACATTATAAAGAAAAAGAAAATGTTAGCTAACATAAAAAGATCATTATTATGTATAAGTGCTATAAGCTGTATGTCTTTATATGCATCTACTATAGCAGCTCCTATAATAGTAAATAATCCTATAACTATAGGTGACTATGTAGATAGTAATACTAAGGTAGCAACAAGGCTAACTAATACAGATGATAACTACTGGTCTACAGAAGAAGATAATACATATGTGTTTAATAGAGATAAAGGTAAGAATGATAAACATTGGATACCTAAGAATACAGTAACTATTGATGAAGATTATACATTAAAGTTAAAAACAACAGGATATACTAGTAATCCTATTGTATTATACTGTTTGAATACATTTACTAATAATGGTAATGTTA